>JBAZPO010000004.1 GCA_041648175.1 Desulfobaccales bacterium
AAGCCTGCGCCCGCACAGGCTGGAAAGCCTGTGCCACCAAAATACCCTCTCCCCCATTGGGGGAGAGGGAAAATACATTAAAAATCCGGAAGTTAGGTAATGGCCTCTTTTAAGAAATCATATTCTCTTCTATCTATAGCAAAAACCTTGCCGGACACTACTGCCTAAGTCCCCCTTTTTCAAAGGGGGACTTTGTACGGTTTTGGCTGACAGCTGACAGCTTCAAGTCAACGGTCCCAACGCCTCGCTCTCCTCCGAGGTGACGGGCTGGAGCACCACCACGGTGCGGTTATCTTCCCTGAGGTAAGTCCGGGCCACCCGGCGAATATCGTCCGCGGTGACCGCCTCTAAGGAGCTGAGAATCTGGTTGGCCAGGGTGGCGTCCCCGGTCTTTAAGTGGAACAGGCCGACCAACAGACCCCGGAAAAAGTTGTGCGCCAAAGAGCGGACAGCCTGGGAGCGCACCAGTTTTTTGGCCCGGGCCAGTTCCATCGGGGAGACGCCGTCCTCCCGGAGCTTATCTATGGCGGCCCAGAGTTCCTGCTCCAACTCCGGCAAGGGCCGCCCGGGAGTGGCCACCGCGGTAATCACCAGCAGGTCCGGGTCCTGGGCTGAAAAGGGCAGGGGGGCCAGTTCCACCTCCAGGGCAATGGCCTTACCCACCCGCACGAACTCCTGGTGGAACCGGGACGCCTTGCCGCCCGACAGGATGACGGCCAACAGGTTCAAGGGGTAGAGATCGGGATGGTCGATGCCCACGATATGAAACCCGGCGAGCAAGGCCTCCACCTGGGAGACTTTTTTGACGACGGCCCGGCGCTCGCCGCGCTGGGGCGGCTCCACGACCTGCGGCTCCGGGGCCGCAGGCGGCGCGGGAATCTGGCCGAAGTATTTCTCTACCAGGTCTAAGGCCCGAGCTGGCTCCACGTTTCCGGCGATGACTATGGTGATTTTGGCCGGGTGGTAGTGACTGCGGTAGTAGGCCAGGCAATCGTCCAGGGTCATGCGGTGCAGGTCCTGGTTCCAACCCACCACCGGCCAGTTATACGGATGCTGGGTATAGGCGGTGGCGCACAACTGCTCTTCCACCAGTCCAAAGGGGCTGTCCACTGAGCGCAGCTTCCGTTCGCTGATGACCACCTGACGCTCCGGCTGGAAGGTGTCGTCGTCCAATTTCAGGTGCAGCAGACGGTCGGCTTCCAATTCCAGGCCCAATTCCAGGTGCTCGGCGGGCAGATTTTCAAAATACGAAGTGTGATCCCGGGTGGTGAAGGCGTTGATCTCGCCGCCCTTGGCCTGGAGGAGTCGGGAGAACTCCTCAGGCCCCAGGGTTTCGGTGCCCCGGAACATCAAGTGCTCGAAGAGGTGGGAAATGCCGGTGATGCCCGGAAGCTCGTACCGGGAGCCCACCTTATAGTGAATCTGCAGGGAGACGATGGGCAGCCGGTGATCGGGAAGCACGAACAGGGTGAGGCCGTTGCCCAGGGTAAAGTGCTCCATGGTGATCTCGGGCTGCCATGCAGCGGGATCGAAATTCCGGGATGGGGTCATATAATTCCTCCAGCCTTATTTCACCACAAAGGCTCCAAGATGGATAGTAATCAGTGGTCAGTGATCAGTGGCCAGTAAAAAAATCCACCTCTCATTCCCAAACTTAGCTTGGGACTGTGAGAAAACAGGTTACTATTGAGATAATCTGTTTTTTATAAACCAATTTTTATAAACCAAGAGACCAGCAACCAAAAGGCGATTCCGATCCAAACACCCACTGACCACTGACCACTGACCACTGATCACTGATCACTGAACACTACTTTTCCCAGGATACCCGCTCCATTTCCGCAGCAAGGTCTCATCCACTTCCACGTTGATAGGGATCTTCTCCACAATCGGAATGGTCTGGGGCTTCTCCCCCGCCAGGACCCGTCGGGCCATGTCGCCTATGTCTTCCCCCAGGCGGTGGTAATCCACGGCCACCCACAGCGCCGCGCCCTGGTGCGATCCTTCAGGGAGGCTGCTCACCACCCGGACTTTCATCTGCCGGCCCCAGTCCAAGATCAGGGGAGCGTAGCGCTTGGCGCTGGCCGCGGGCGGCAGGTAGATCACCCGGGCCCCCCGTTTTATCAGCTGCGTCAGCCCCGGGCCGTCGGTGGCAGCAGCTCCGCTGGTCTCAACCAGAGGCTGCGCCCCAAAGTGCGGTGCGGTGGCGATAAAGCGCTGGGCGAGGTCTGCGGCCACCCCATCCGTGGGATCATACAGGAGCCCCCAGGGGCCTTGCCCCAGTAAACTGGTCCCCTGTTGCAAGGCGGCAGCCAGGGGCGCCGGGGTAGAGATGCCGGTGACGTTCTCCTGGTGAATCTCGGGATGGGCTGGTTCATAGGCGGCTCCGGTAAAATACGGATTGGCCACCAGCCCAAAGACCACCGGCGCCTTTTTCACCACCGGGGCCACCAGGAGCAGAGCCGGGGTGCCCAGCACGATAAGGAGCCGGGGTTGACGTGCCCGCAGGAGGTGCAGGGTTTCTTTACCTTCGGGTCCGAACTCCGGGACAAAGACCACTTCTCCGGGAGTCGCCGCCAGCTTCGCCTGCACTCCGGCTACCGCCTGCCGCATCCTGGGCGAATCCGGGGAGCAGAAGATGACGATGGGAGCTTCGGGGCCGGGACCGCAGCCCCAGGCAACCAGAAGCGCCAGATAGACCAAGAGGCCTGGTAGTTTTCTGTTTCCTCTTTTCTGTTCTCGGTTAGAAAAGACCAAAGGCATATTTTAAAAGGGCGCGTTCTGACTTCATGATGGGATGAACCCGGGCTTCAACGGATTAGCGCGGTTGGCCAATTCTTCCCGCTACTTTTTGAAGCCCAAAGAACCGTCAGGCGCAAAGTCGAACATCGGACCCCAAACCACTTCCCAGTAGTAGCCATCCAGGTCGGCGAAATAGCCACTAAAACCACCCCAGAAGGTGTCTTCCGGGGCTTTGGCAATAGAAGCGCCCGCAGCCTCGACCTCTTTGAAAATGGCCACGACTTCGTCCCTGCTTCGGGCGTTGTACGCCAGAGTTATGCCGTTGAAACCACTGCGGGTGGGAGACAATTGGGGTGAAATGTCTTCGGCCAACTTCTCGATCGGATAGAGCGTCAGCCAGACACCGGGCAGCTCGAAAAACGAGATCCCTTCATTCTCGGAGTTTGGGGAAATCCCAAAAATAGTTGCGTAGAATCTGGCGGCCTTCGCCAGGTCCGTCACCCCGAGAGTGATAACGGTCATGCGGGGAATGGTCATGAGCACCTCTCAGAACAAAAAAGATCCTTCCTAATTTTTGAAGAAGTGACTCCAATAACTGATTTTCCCCCGCCAATCCAAGCTTGGAACCATACCAAATCTTTACAACAAAAAAATAGCTTAATGAATGATCTTGCCGATACGGTCCCACCGCACGCGGAAGTCATCGGTATTCCATTGGAAATTGTAAACGAGACCTTTTAACCCTCCGGCAAAGGCCTGCACAAAAGGCTCGCCCGGTGGCCCCTGCCAGGAAAAATAAATGATAATGGCCTTGCCCCGCAGGTTATCCATGGGGACGAACCCCCAGAAGCGGCTGTCATAGCTGTGATCCCGGTTGTCCCCCATACAGAAATAGGAGTTGGCCGGCACCACCACCGGCGCCAGGTTATCCCGGGGCGACTCGGTGGGGCTTTGCGGGGGTGGGATAATTAACGGATCGTCGTTAACCGCCTGAGGGGTCTCATACTCCTTACCGTTGACATAGACTTTTTTGTTGGTGATCTGGATGCGGTCGCCGGGAAGGCCGATAACCCGCTTGATATAATCTTTGGTGGGGTCCTGGGGGAAGATGAAGACGACCACATCCCCCCGCTTAGGCTCGCCGATGGGAATCCAGACCTTGTTGGAAAATGGGTTGCGGATGCCGTAGCTAAACTTACTCACCAGGAGATAATCGCCGATGAGGAGTGTCGGCTGCATGGAGCCGGAAGGGATAGAGAAAGCTTGGACCAGAAAGGCCCGGAGCACCAGGGCCAGGATGACAGCGATAAACAGGGACTCCCCGTATTCTCGCCAGAAGGGCTTCTTTAGCGCACCGGATCGCACGCCTGTGTCTTTATATTTCATGGATAGCATCATTTATGGATTTTCAGGAGCGCCGGAATGGCGCTGCATTTCAAGGGAGCTGCTTTAATCCACCGGGGTAAATTGGTCCTGGCCGGCGCCGCAAATGGGGCAGACCCAGTCCGGCGGCAATTTATCGAAAGGGGTGTTGGCGGCGACGTGATTGTCCGGGTCTCCCTGGGCAGGATCATAAATATAGCCACATACCTGACACTGATATTGCTTCATGATGTCCTCCTTTTTCAGCCACTCAAGTCCGTGAAGATCAGGACGGCTATGCAGAAATATATGGTTAATCTAAGAATTATTAACCCAACTTCCTGATAAGTCAATGGGATTCTCGAGGGTATCTTGGCTGGAGGAACCTTTTCCCCCAGTAAACCTGCTGTGATCAGATCTAAACGACAGGAAAGAGAAGACTCAAACGGGAAACTGCCTTGAGGCGGAAAGCAATTTTACCACCCATCGGCCAGATTAGCGCTCCCGGCCGATGGGCGACCCCTCGAAGAACGGGATTTTTTTTAGCTGAGGGAGCTGATCAGGTCCGGGCCGGCTGCGAAGGACTCCAGGTAGTAGTCGGCCTGCAGGCTGGGGTTGCGGTAAGCCACAAAGGGCACCCCGGCATTGGCCGCGAAGTGCTCATCCACCCGGGAGTCCCCAATATAGATGGCCTCAAAGGGCGCCAGGTTGAAATGGGCCAGGATGCGCACAAAAGCTTCCGGGTCGGGCTTGGGCCGGCTGACGTCCTGGGCTGAAATCACCAGGTCAAAGTCGTCCGCCAGCCGGTGATAATTGAGGACAGCCCCGGTAGTGGTGGTGCGGTTGGTCGCCAGCGCGGTGTAGCGCTCACGGCGCACAAACTGCAGAAACTCTCTGAGGTGCGGCTCCTCCACCATCATGGCGATAAAAGGGGAGTAATCGAAGTCGCGGGCGAAGTCCAAGACCGCCTCATAATTGGCATAGCCCTTAAAGATGTGCTCCAAAGATTCCCCCACGGTGTGGCTGTGGATATAGTCCACAGCCTCGGGGCTCAAGAGCGGACGGCCGAAGTGGCTGAGAGTGCCGTTATAAAAGGCGATGTTGGCCGGACGGGAATCGAACAGCACCCCGTCGCAATCAAAGGCTACCAGTTTGATCAAGTTATCGTTCTCCTGCATTGCGGGAGGTAGTTCTCCTGCCGGGCCTTAAGGCTCTTACGGCAAAGCGCCGCCATGTCAGTGATCTATTTATTTAATTTATCAGATTTTTATGAAAAGGCCAGATACAGCGAGTGCCAAAAGGTTGTCCCGTAAGGGGCATGCTCTAAGACCCAAATCCCCCTAAGCATTTGTAGGAGTGGGGTCTCCCCGCCCTGGTTTCAAAAGTGCTACGGGCTGGCCGGGGAAACCCACCCTGCATCTGAATAGAAACCGCCAAATGCTTAAGTGAACAGCATTGGATTGAGGGGGACTTAAAAATCAGCGAGCGGCATGAATTTATGGCAAACGCTATAAGCCAAGGGTGATTCATGATCTCACCAGCTCCGGGAGGTTTTCTCCTTGATTTTCGCGCCCGCTTCTCCCAGAATCATAATTTATGACCAACATTGAGATACTGCGTTTAACGGCCCTCCGGGAGCTGTTCCCTACCCATGAGCTTGACGCCCTCCTGGTTTCCGGTCCCGAGAACCGCCGTTATGTAAGCGGGTTTACCGCCGATGATCCCGACTGGGGCATGCTCCTCATTACCGCCCGGGAGGCTGTGCTCCTCACTGATTTCCGCTATCAGATCTGGGCCGAGCAGGAGGCCGGGGACTTTGAGGTGTTCATCTATAAAGTCGACCTGGGGGAAACCTTGGCCGGTCTCCTGAAGAACCTCAGGGTGAGCCGCCTGGGTTTTGAAGCCGCGCATCTCACCTACTGGCAGTACCAACGCCTGACCAAGAAAGTGGCAGACGCTGGGCTCACGGTCACCTGGCAGCCCACGGAAGGGCTGGTGGAAGGCCTCAGGCAGCGGAAGACCGCGGCTGAGTTGGCCGTCATGCGCCGTGCCCTTACGTTGACCGAAACCGTGATGCGCCAGGTGGAAGGCGAACTCGCCCCGGGTCTTACCGAGCGGCAGGTGGCCTGGGAGATCGAAAAGCGTCTGAGGGAAGGGGGGGCCGAAGGCCTGGCTTTTCCGTCCATCGTGGCCGCTGGCCCTAACAGTGCCCGGCCCCATCACCACCCGGGTGACTATGTCATTAAGGCCGGGGAACCCATCATCATTGACATGGGGGCCAAAGTCGACGGTTACTGCGCCGACATGACCCGGACCTTTATCCTGGGACCTCCGGATGAAGACTTTCGGAAAATCTATTCTCTGGTACATCAGGCCCAGGCCAAAGCGGAGGCCGAACTCAAGGCCGGCATGGACAGTCTGGCCGGTGATGCCCTGGCTCGGGAGGTGATTACCGCAGGGGGCTACGGTGAGGCCTTTGGCCATTCCCTGGGCCACGGGGTGGGATTGGCGGTACATGAATCACCCAGCTTGAGCCCCGCCGAAGCCAGGCGAGTGGCGTTGCCGGACGGGTGCGTGGTCACGGTGGAACCGGGGATTTACCTCAGCGGCTGGGGCGGCGTCCGCCTGGAGGACATGGTGCGGCTCACCCCTGAGGGGGCCGAGGTGATGAATACCCCTGGATATTTTTATGAGTGGTAGAAAGGCAAGGCGAAAAGGGATAAGGACATGAGGCTTTTCCAGGTTTTCTGGGCTATGTTGAACGATAATGTGGCAGCCAGCTAAAAGTAACGGTCTATCAACGAATTCTCCCCCTTTTCCCCTCTTCCCCCTTATTTTTTATTTCACTCTTCTGCCGATCTCCCAGGGGGTGGAGAAGTCTAATCCCACCAGGGAGCGTCCCGGCTTGGAGGGGTGGGGCAGAACCCAGACCACCTGTCCGCTGCGGTGAATCTCTTTTGCCATGTCAGGCAGAATAAAACTGAACTCCACCGGGTCTCCGGCGGCATATTTTATCGGCGTATCGATTTTAGCCCCGGTCTCGCTAATGTTCAATAAATAGGTATCCCCCAAAGGTTTATGGTTAATCTCTTTGATTTCCAAATAGACTGATATGCGTTTAGCCCGGCGTCGCTCATCCATTGGCATCCTCACCCCTGTTATACCAAATGGCGCTCATAAAGGTAATTTAAAAGAATAATCGCAAGCTTAACACTCATGAACCGAAAGTCTCTCTCTCAGGGATAAAAACCCCTCTGCTCCCTTTTCAAAGGGGGTTTAAAATCCCCCTTTGGCAAAGGGGGATTTAGAGGGATTTGGTTTTCACGGTAAAGCCTGCGGCTATCTATGTACCTGTTTGATCGCATTTTCGTATTATGCGGCATAATCTCATTACTCCTTGCGGTCCTGAGCCTGGGTGTCACAGACCATGACCACCAGGTCGCTGCTCTGGCCGGCCGGGTCCTTGACCAGGTCCTCGAACACGGCCTTGACGGAAAACCCCGCCTTTTTGAACACGGCAATAGCTCCCAGCGCCTGGAGGTGAACCTCGGCCACCAGCTTTTCCAGGCCGAATTCCCCGGCCAGCTCGACGATTTCGTTAATCAGGAGAGTGCCCAAACCCCGGTGTTGGTAGTCGTTAGCCACCACTACCCGCACGTTGCCCACATGCCTTTTCCAGCCCAGCTTGCGCATGTGCAGGGTAACATCCCCCACTATCCGGCCCTCGGCTTCCGCCACCAGGGGAAAGACCCGGTTTAAGTCGATGTGGTTCACCCAACGATCGATCACGGCCGGGTCCCGTACGTCATTGCGCAGGAAGCTCAATGCCCTGGCATCGAGACCCCGAAAGAATTCCAGCAGTTTCTCCCGGTCCTCCTTCACCATGGGCCGCAGGATCACCCGGCTGCCGTCTTTCAGCACCCCCTCTTTGTGGTAAGCCATGACCTCGCTCCCTTTTGCTGTAGTTAGCTGTCAGGTTTCAGGTGTCAGGTTTCAGGTTCCCTCGCCCTTAAAAAGAACCGGGATGACGATCTAATGAACAGCCCTCTAAGAATTGCTGCCTCGCTTTTTTCTGACACCTGAAACCTGAAACCTGAAAAAACCTCTCTCACGTCCCCTGGGCCAGACGCTCGGCCAGAAAGGCCGGCAGTCCGGCGGCCAGGATGCGGTGTTGCGCCCCGCCTATATCATAAGGGGCCGACTTGAAGTGGATGGTAAACTCCTTATCGTCGAAGATAGCGTAGCACGCTTCGGGGTTGCCATCCCGGGGTTGGCCCACGCTGCCGGGATTGATGAGATAATGCTCCTCCGGGGATAACCTTATTTTCTTAGGTGAGATCTGGCGCAGGGCTACCTTCCCCCGAATATCACGGTACCACAAAGCCCGCCGATGGGTGTGACCGAAAAAACACACCCGGGTTTGCGGATGGCTGAGCAAGTGCTTCAAGACCCTTTTGCCCTGGAAGTGATAAGCGATATAGGTATCGGGGCTGGCAGGGGTGCCGTGGCAGGCGAGAAACGAGCCCGGCTGCTCCCGCAACAAGGGCAGACCTTGGAGAAATGCCAAAAATTCCGGTCGGACCTGCTCCCGGCACCACATCAGGGCCTGGTGGGCGATGATATTAAAATGCTGGGCCCGTTCCGCATCGAACAGGGCCAGGTCATGGTTCCCCGCCAGACTCCACACCGTCCGGGTCTTGAGCAACTCCAGGCATTCATTGGGACTGGCATTATAGCCCACCAGGTCGCCCAGATTCAGGACAACCTCAACCCCCTCTTGGTCGATCTGGGCCAGCACGCTCGAAAGCGCTTCCAAGTTACTATGTATATCGGCAATTATGGCCAGTCGCATGAAGGGTTTCCGGTCTTCGGTTTTAAGTTTTCGGAAAAGCCCAGCGGCTTTATCCCAGGCCTTGCATTTACTTACATCGTCATTCTTGCCCAAATTAAAAGAAATTCAAACACTTTTTTGATTTTTTAGATCTCGCCCTCTGAATTTGCAGCTAAGATAGCAGCTGAACGAAAACTGTCCTCATTGACTTTTCCGGGGATTTTGTTACGTTTTGGCCACATGGAACCCGGCGATATTGTCGAATTTTTCGAAGAAAAGCGCATTTTCTGCGCCGTCGTCCTGGATCTGAAGGGCGAACGGCTCCAGGTGTTGAGCCAGTCCAGCCGCGAAATGACCCTGGCTCCCAAGCGTGTCCTCCATGCCGGCCCCCGTCTGGCTATCGCCACCCTGTCCCGCCAGGAGATGTTGAACCGCCTGGACGATACCGCCCGGACACGCGAGGCCCTCAAGGCTGACATCAATCTGGAAGAACTGTGGGAGCTTTTGGCTTCCGAAGACCAGGCCGTGTCGGTGGCCGAGATGGCTGACCTGTGGTTTGGCCAGGTCGACCCTGACCACGTTGCTGCCACGGGCCGGAGCCTCAGGGACGACCGCTTTCTCTTTAAGCTGAAAGAAGGCCTGGTCATCCCCAACCCAAAAGAAGTAGTGGAGCTCCTGAAGGAACAGCTCAACCGGGAATCAACGCGCCGCCAGGAGGCCGAAGAGATCGGCGCCTGGCTGAAGGTAGTCTCGGAAGGCCAGGCCGCGGCGGCCGGCCCCTGGAAAGACCGGGTTGTCGAGCTCTTGCGCCAGATGGCGGTGTTTGGGGTCGAGGCCCCAGATTATCTCGAGGGCAAGGCCATATTGGACAAAGCCCGGCTCAACCCGGCGGAGGCCCCGTTTCGCCTGCTGGTCTGGCTGGGGGTCTTTCAGGAAGATGAAGACCTTGACCTCCACCGGCTGGAAGTCCCTCTAGAATTCCCCCCGGAGGCCCTGGCCCTGGCCCGGCAGTTGGCCCAGACCTCGCCTCCCGATCTTTATGCGGCAAAGCGGCGTGATCTAACCCATCTTGAGATCATTACCATTGACGGGGAGCGCACCCGGGATTACGACGACGCCTTGAGCCTGGAAGCAGTGGCGGACGGCTGGCGCCTGGGGATTCACATCGCCGACGTCTCGTCCCAGGTGTTGCCCCAAACCTCACTGGATTTGGAGGCCCAGGCCCGGGGCACCTCCATTTACCTGCCTGAGCGGCGGCTGCCGATGCTGCCGGAGGAACTCTCGGAAGACACCGTCAGCCTGCTGGTCCACCAGGAGCGCCTGGCCTTAAGCTTTCTGGTCACCTTAACCCCTGACGCAGAGCTCAAAGACTGGGAGATCGTCCCCAGCCTTATTAAGGTCCAGCGGCGCCTGACCTACCATGAAGTCGACAGTCTCCTGGACCAGGATCAGCAACTCGCCACGCTGTACCATCTGTCCCGCCGTCTCAAGGAACGGCGCCTGGCCAAAGGCGGCTACGAGCTGAAGCTGCCCGAAGTCTGGATCACCTTCACACCCCAGGGCGAAACTCAGATCGTGGTGGAAGACCAGGAGACGGTCAGCCGCCAACTGGTGGCCGAGGCCATGGTCTTGGCCAACTCCCTCGCCGCTCAATTCCTGGCGGATAACGGCATTGCCGCCCTCTACCGCGGCCAGCCTGACCCTCGGGAGCCTATCAAACCCGCGCCGGACAAAACCCTTCTGGAACTCTGGCAGGATCGACGCCGTTTAAGCCGCGTGGTAATGGACCTGACGCCGTCGCCCCACTGGGGTTTGGGGCTGCCCTGCTACACCTTTGCCACCTCTCCCATCCGCCGCTACCTGGATCTGGTGATTCACCGCCAGCTCCTGGCCGTGGTGAGTGGCCATCCGCCCATCTACACGCCTGATGACCTGGAGCAGATCCTGGCCACCATCGAGCCGGCCATGCGCCGGGCCGGGCAGTTGAAAACCCGGCGCCTCCGCTACTGGCTCTTAAAGCACCTGTCAACCCGGGTCGGACAACGGCTTGAGGCCCTGGTGCTGGACAGCCTGCCGCACCGCTACCGCCTCATGTTCCCCGATATCCTGCTGGAACTCTTCATGGCGGGCCCGGCCAGCGTGAAGCTCTCCCCGGGCGATACCGTCCTGGTGCGCCTGGATCGCGTCAACCCCCGGGCCGACCAGATCAAGGTGTCCCTGGCCTAAACAGTTTGCATCCGGAAAACCCTTTAAAATCCCCCCCTTTATCAAAGGAGGGCTAGGGGGAATTTATAACTGCCCGAAAATCCGCATTAAATCCCCCTTTTTCAAAGAATGACTGTGAAGGCCATTTGTATCTTTATACCAGCTCGCATTCAAATGGTGGCACAGGCGTCTTGCCTGTGCAGGCGTAGGCCAGAGCCTGCGCCTATTAAGATTTTCCCTTTGAACCCAACTCGGTATTAAACGTTTCCGGTGAGAACTAGAGCGTTTGCCAAAAGTTCCTTCCTCTTATCCCCTCTCCCCCCAACGGGGGGAGAGGGTTAGGGTGAGGGGGGTGCTAACTCACTGCCATCAATCCCCTTGCCCCCCTCAGCGTCCATCTGCTATGATGGACAAAATTCAACCCCTTTTACCCCGGCGGAACCGTGAAAAAAAAGAAACCTGCCAGCGAATCAGCCAAGCCTCAAACCTACCTGCAGTATGAAGTGTTGATCTTCATAACCGGAGCGGTCACCCTCTCGCTGGAAGTGCTCGCCTCGAGGATTATGACCCCGTATTTTGGCGTCAGCCTCTATATCTGGGCCGGCATCCTCTCCATCACCCTGATTTTTTTGGCCCTGGGTTACCGCCTGGGCGGCCAGATTTCCCAACGCCGGGACCACGACGCCTTGCAGCAGATCCTGCTGGCCGCGCCTTTATGGGCCGCATTCTATCTGGTTATTGCCACCGCGCTCTACCCCATCGTCTTTCCAATGCTTGCGGCCATGAACCTGGTCGTGGCGAGCTTCCTGGGCGGGACCTTACTGCTGGCCGTGCCGTTGGTCGTGCTTTCCGCCATGAACCCCCTGCTCATCGCCCTCGACCGCGATTCCCGAGCCTCCGGTGACGGCGGTGCCGGGCGGATTTTTTTTATCAGCACGGTCGGGTCGGTGGCCGGCGTGGTGCTGACTGCCTTTCTCCTTATCCCCAACTTGACCAACTTTCGCGCCTTACTGTGGATGAGCCTGGGGATGGGGGTGGTGGTCGGGGTGATCGCTTTTATGAACCGGGCGCTTCCCGGGCGCCGCAAAAAGCGCCTGCTGTTCGGTTGTGGGATCGTTCTGTTGTTGAGCGGCGGTTTACTGGCGGTACAGCCCGCTTACTTAAGAATGCTCGCGGGGATGAGCGACATCGGCAAAAATTTCAGGGTCTTGGCTGAATATAGTTCAGTGTTTGGCAATATAAAAATTTTGGCCGTGACCCCTGAAGGCGAAGACCGGAAACCGGCCACCGCCTATCTCCAGGACGGTATCATCCAAAATATGGTGTCCGCCGACGGCACGGTCCTGGATCACACCGAATTTATGGTCCGTCTGGCCGATGCCTATGCGCCCAAGGCCAAAAACTCCCTGGTGTTGGGCATGGCGGCCGGGATGATCCCCCGTTATCTGCACAAAAAGGGCGTTGAGGTCACCGCGGTGGAAATCAATCCCAACTCTCTCCAGGCGGCCACGGAGTTTTTCAACTTTGACGCCCGCGGCATCAAGGTGCATATCGAAGACGCCCGGACCTTTGTCCGCCGCCACCGGCACGCCTATGACCTGGTAATTACCGATCTGTTTCAGGGTGATTCCACCCCGGACTATCTCTTGACCGTGGAATATTTCCGGGAAGTGCGGGCCTGTTTGCGGCCCGGTGGAGTCGTGATCATTAATACGTACTTCGATCCAAACAACGAAACTGCCGACGAGGCCATTTTAGCCACCGTCAGCGCCGTTTTCCCTTATGTCCTGGAATTGCGCTCGCCCCCCTCTACCGGCCTGGTGAGCAGCGCCTGCCTGGTGGCCTCAGGTGACCCCCTGTCCCCCGAGGTGGCGAAAAACCTGGCCGACCGCAACACCATGCCCCCCAAGGATTATCAAACCCTGCTGAATGCCAGGCTGATCGACCGCACCCAACTAAAAGACCCCCGCCCCATCACCGACGACCACAATATCTTCTCTCTCCTATTCGCCGGCAGCCAACTCCGCTACCGCAGCCAATTCAATAAACTCCCGCCCAATCTTTTGGTCAATTAAAACCCCAGTACGAACTCGCCTCCATTGCGCCAGTGAGATCATATCCGCAACTATCTTCAGATCGCAGGTTCTTAAAAAAGTTGATTTTCTGCAAAAAACCTTTAAAATTGGCGTAATATCTCTTACTATCTTCTTCTAAGGAGCTTGATCGTGACGGAATACATCAGTCCATTAATCCGTTGGCTTCACTTATCTGATTTTCATATCGGGATGGACGATTACGCTCAAAGAAAGCTTTTCAAGCAAATTCATCAGCACGTTGAACAACGTCTGAATGAATATTTTACTCCTGATTTAATTTTTATTACCGGCGATGTGGCTGATAAAGGAAAACCAGAGCAATACATAACTTTTGTCTCAGAATTTTTAGACAGATTGAAAGAATTATTTGAGGCTGATATACAAGAAAGAATATTTATTGTTCCTGGAAATCACGATGTCTTCCGAGAAAGGAATAAGCATTTTGATCAAAAAGAAATTTGCCTAAATAAATCGCGATTCTTTTATCCTACTGAAGACGGACGCAACGAAAGATCACAATTCCTTCCCCGGTTTGCCGCATATCATGCTAATACAAGTATCATCCCTTGTGATTGGTTAGCAAAAGAAGATGGATGCTATACCCGCAAACTTGAAATTAAAGGCATAAACGTGGGAATTGTCGGAATCAACACTGCCTGGATTTCCAAAGACAATCAAGATAGACATTATCTCTCTCCTGGCATTGATATTATTGACGATGCATTGGAGAAACTTAACGGAAGCAACATTAAAATCGTTTTAGGGCATCATCCGGTTGATTGGTTCATTGACGCTCATGTACCACCTATTAGAGCTATACTTGGCAAACACCATGCCCTTTACTTACACGGCCATCTACATAAAGGGGCTCAGGCAAGACCTGAAGATGGCGCAGGCTATGGCTTCCTATGTGTCCAGTGCGGTGCCGCTTTTCAAACAGAGGAAACCGATATTTGGGATAATGGATTACTATGGGGTGAACTCGATTCTCAAAAGAGAATGCTGCGTCTGCAACCTCAGGAATGGAACTCTGATACCAATGAATGGCGGCCTGGTAATAATCTCCCTGGATCCAAGAAAGTTACGGGGACCGAATGGTGGGAATTTCCATTGCCGGGTCCCACATTAACAGGTGAGGTGATACCCGAGCCATCTATATATCCGGTGGGTTGGCAACCGGTGGACATGGCATTTCTCAATTCGCAACGTGAACCACTCCAAAAAGAGCGCGCATTGCGATTCTTTGACGGTGCATTTCCCGATTGGCGAATTGCTCTATCACCTGATATTCAACGCTTTGCATTGGTAGGACAGGTGCTAAATCAACTCATAGGCCACATACCGAACTATAAACCTCAGCTTGTCCTTCTAAAGGGACCTATCGGCGAGGGGAAATCCACTGCACTGATGCAAATCATTGATGGTGCACTCCAAAAGATAAACGGATTGAAGGTGTTATGGCTTGTCGATGCAAGTTCAGGGTTGAAACCCGAAGAAATACTTCGACTTCCACAAACAGGCGCTCCCTGGCTTTTGGCAAGTGACGCTGCCGATATGATAGCTGACGAGTTGTACCACACATGCCATTTACTCAGGCAATACCAACGCGGTGATATCTGTTTCCTGTTGGCTTGCCGCGATTCCGACTGGAAGGAATCGAAGGCGCATAAATTAGATTGGATAACAAATACAGACTTCCAGCAGCATCACGTCACGGGATTGAGTAAGGATGATGCGCGTGCAATTATTGCATCCTGGAAAAACTTTGGTGATGAAGCTATGGGAGGTCTTTGTCGTCTGGATCAAGAGACAGCAGTCGAACATCTGTTTGAAGCAGCAACGCGTGAGGCTGAAACGAATAGGGGTGCATTAATTGGTGCTTTACTTAAAGTCCGTTATGGGGACGATCTCAAAGAACACGTTAAAGCATTGTTAAACCGACTTGAAGGACGCCCAATTCCAGGCGGCGCCGCTGACCTACTATTGGCTTTCACTTACATTTCAGCAATGCATGCTGAAGGTTTTAATTTCCTCTCCAGGTCAGTATTGGCAGAGGCATTAGGCTGTCATCCCGGTGAGATCAATGCGTTCGTTTTAGCACCGCTTGGAATGGAGGCTGCAATTTCCAAAGATGGGCAGTTTATTCTTACACGACATCGTGAAATTGCTCGTGCTGTTACGAGTCTCTCACAGGAAGTCTTTGAGGTAGATGTCGAAGGTATTTACATTGATCTTGTAAAATCGGCAGAGAGGTTGCGAGCTAATGGAGAGTATGTTCCTAATCTGAATGGATACTATTTCAGCATTGCCGACCATTTCTTTAGAAATAGAAAGGACTTAGCACTTAGAATCGGTGAAGTGCTAATTGAACGAAATCCTGATTATCTCCCCTTACGTACCCATCTCTCTCGTCTCTATCGTGAGGCCTACAGCTCAGGAAGGGCAACTACTCTATTTCGCAATCTTGGGGGTACCATTAGAGATAGGCCTGTGTTAATGGAATGGGGGATGAGTGAGCACACGGCAGGTCGACATGCTTTTGGCGTTATTCTTATGGCCTTATCTATTGCTGATATTCGTGGAATTGTGCCACCAGTGAAAGACAATGCCATGAAGTCCTTTAGCAGCCTCAGCCATGCTTTTGGATTACTCTTTGAGAAATACCTCGATACAATATTTAACCGAGGACGCGGGGCTACAGCTCGGATGGGATTGACATTGCGCTTGAACGAAAAAGAACGCGATAGATTGATTGGCCATTTACGACAGAGCGGTGAAGAGGAAGGCGAAGAGATTGTTTTGGACGATGAGTTGTCCCTCTTCCAGGAGGCCCTTATGCATGCATGGAATATTTGTGGCGAAGATGTTGGAAGGCTTCGAAAATACGTTGAAGCCCCCGGCATAATGAATTTTACTGGGCTAAGATTGCTAATCGCTAATGCACTTAAAGTTCGAAAAGAGAAAGTTTCTGACTCTTGATACCCGCAATTTAAGTCCAACGAAATTAACGCAATCCATTTTCGCTATGGTGACTTTATCTGCGCCTCCTTGGGCCATCGACGTCTAATCTCCTGGCTTTAATTCTTTTCTGTCATGCGTCCCGCCTGTGCTGGCCCCTGGCCCCATGAACCGGGTAAACTTGCTCCCGACTATCACTATTCTGGCTCAGGCTTGCAGGTCCGTAGGGCGGGAAAGCGCAGCGCATCCCGCCTTTCGCCTCATTCCATCTCCAGACGCCGAACGTCATCATCTGCCGCCCATTCAGGGTCATATATACCGCGCTCCACGTATCGCTGAAAGCTTGAATACGGCCAATCCGCGACCCTCGCAACATGACCATGCTTAACCGGATTGTAGTGGATGTAATCTACATGACGCTCATAGTCACCCTCATCACGGATGACATGTTCCCAAGAACGTCGTTGCCAAATGCCTCGTTCTCCCTTCTGCAAACGCCGGGCTGAAAGTCTTTCCCCTCTGGAAATTTGTGCGGCAAATCGTGCCTTGATATCATGCCAACGCGTGGAGAAATCCCCATCCCAGAAAATTATCTTGTTCACGCCCTCGTTCCCAAGTTGCACTTGGGAACGCCACTATCCGCCCAAGCTCTGCTTGGGCACCACCCATAGGGGCAGTGTCTCTCCGCCCATAGTGTTACAGGCTTCCAGCCCGTGTCCTTTTAATACCCCATTCCCCACCCTTAGAGGCGATATGCGATCTTATCTGTACCTCCTTGGGCCATCGACGTCTAATCTCCTGGCTTTAATCCTTTATCTTGTTTGGTAACATAGTTGCCATGCGAGGCCCGTGGCATTCATTTGGGTAAAAAGTCATGGGATTTAGCAAGATCTTGACAGATGGTAATTAAGCTTTAAATTAAAGAAAAAATTAAATAACCCCGCACCATCACGGAGAATGAGATGCGGGGCATGGCATATGGTTCCCAAGCTCCGGCCTGGGAACCTGATTTTAGGCAAAGGTCCACATTGGATGGTCAAACGGAGCTTGGATAGGCATGGGCATTCCCAAGCGGAGCTTGGGACGAGGGAAAAAAATCTACTTCACCCAAGAAAGGAGGCGAATTATGCCAAGCGAGCGTATTTACCAAGGGGAATCGACAGCTGGCAAGTTGCAAGAGGCCTTGGACAAGGCCCTTCAGCAACTCGGTGGCGAACTCGGGGAGGGCGGCGTCAGCGATGCAATGGCATCGTGGAAGATCATCGAAGTTACAGGTCAGCAAGGGGGTATTGCCGCATTCCACAGTGTGCAGGTAAAGATCGCTGCCACACGTACCCCTGCCTGGAGTTAAGTTCGGCCTAACCTGGCGACGTTCCCAGAAAGACAATGCATAACTAATTCCACGGGCGCACCAACGGGTGCGCCCGCAAATTGGGCGGAAACATCGATCCACCTATGGTGATTTTCACGCCCTCGTTCCCAAGTTGCACTTGGGAACGCCACTATCCGCCCAAGCTCTGCTTGGGCACCACCCGTAGGGACAGTGTCTCTCAACCCATAGTGGTACAGGCTTCCAGCCCGTGTCCTTTTAACACCCCATTCCCCACCTTTAGAGGCAATATGCAGATCTGCGCCTCTTTGGCCCATCGCCGTCTAATCTCCTGGCTTTAATCCTTCTCTGCCATGCGTCCCGCCTGTGCTGGTCCCTGGCCCCATGAACCGGGTAAACTTGCTCCCGACTATTACTATTCTGGCTCAGGCTTGCGGGGCGTGCCCTCCAAGACGGAGCGCGGGAAAGCGCCGCGCCTCCCGCCTTACTGGCTGCCCCGTCCAAGCGCGCCGAAAAAAGAGGCCACCCATGGATAAACGCTGTACCATCTGTACTCACCCTGCCCTCACCGAGATCTCCAACGCTTTGCAGGCCGGGGTGTCCCTGCGTTCCCTGGCCGCCCAATACGGGCTTTCCCTCTCGTCTCTTTCCCGCCACACCAAACATGTGCGCCGCGCCTTGGCCGTCGCCGCGGACGAAGCCCAGCAGAACCATCAAACCGCCCTCTTGGATAAGCTGGACCTCTTCGAGTTCCGCCTGGAACGCATCTTTCACAAGGCCGAAGACCTACGCTCCCTCCACATCTCCTTGGGCTGTGTCCAGGAAGCCCTCCGCATCTTCACCCTCCGCGAAAGAATCCGCCAATCCCATCCAGGCAATTTTTAATGCCCCCGTTCCGCATGCTAAGCATTCCACATCAGATTTACTGCGGATATTCAACGAGTTACATCCGTAAACGCTCCGCTTCGATCCGGCGCGCCTCCGCTCAGGATGCGGCGCGACATGCGTGCGAGATGCGGCACGACCCTGCCCATCCGGTACGCCCCCTGGGAAAAAACCCTAAAAAAGGTCTAAAAAGGTCCAAAAAGTGGGTAAAAAAGGCGGCAAAAATGCGCCTTGAGACCCAAACCGTAGGGCGGGAAAGCGGAGCGCATCCCGCCTTGAATCTCATTCCCAAGGTGCACTTGGGAACGAGAAAAAGATCACTCGTTGCAACCAGCTTGACATGGAGCGATTTTCTTGTAAAGTTAGTAAGTTTAGACATGTCAGACTGCAAGCCGGGCCTGTCCTGAGCAGTCTCAAGTGGATGTCTGTTGCAAAACAAACCTAGCAAAGAGCGAGGGTAATCCGGCTGATTGAGTCTGTCGAGGTCAGTTGGGTGAGAGGCGCTCGAGGAGTAACAAGCAAGATGGATAAAATTGTTCTGAAAGCTACCAAGCGTGACGTGGTCGGCAAGAAGGTGGGCGCCCTGCGCCGCCAAGGAAAACTCCCGGCCGTGCTGTACGGGCACCGTATGGAGACGACCCCGATCCTGCTGGATGCCTATGAGGGGACCCAGACGCTTTCCCGCCTGACTTCGTCCAGCCTGCTGACGATCGACCTGGACGGGAAAGAGTTCCTGGCGCAGGTGCGGGAGAAGCAGCGCGACTACATCAAGAACCGCCTGGTGCATGTGGACTTCCAGATCGTCTCGCTCACTGAGAAGATGCGCACCAAGGTCAGTATCGAGCTGACCGGCACGGCCCCCGCGGTCAAGAACTTCAACGCCCTGATTCACACCGGTCTGACCGCGCTGGAGGTCGAGTGCATGGCGGAGGACCTGCCGAAGCGGATCGTGGTGGACATCTCCGGTCTGGCCGAACTCGGCGACGCCGTCCGGGTGCGCGATGTCGTCCTTTCAGACAAGGTGAAAATCCTGGCCGATATGGAAGATGTCATCGCCATTGCTGCCGCCTCCAAGAAAGAAGAGGTCAGTGCAGAAGCCCCGGTTACAGAGGAAGCCGTGCCTGAGGAGGCCGAACGCGGCAAGAAGGACTAGAAAGTCTCTCAAGAGGGTAAGGAATAATCCCCTTAATAAATACGGAACAGCGGTGCCTTAAGCACCGCTGTTTATTTCGATATGGCCGATAGAGCAAAAAACTATCAGCAGAATTTGACCTCGGCCTTCCGGTTACTCCCCAAACACCCGAATAAAAATCTGATCCACGTGGCGGAAATAGCGGTTCAAGTCGAACACCGCCGCAACCTCAGCATTCGTCAAGTGTTGGCCGATCTCGGCGTCGTCTTTAACCAGTTGGGCAAAGTCGCCCCCCTCCTGCCAGACTCGCATGGCCGGGCGCTGCACCAATCGATAGGCCGTGTCCCGGGTGAGCCCCTTATTGATCAGGGCCAGCAACAGCGACTGGGAGAAGACCAGCCCATGGGTCAACTTCAGATTGGCCTCCATGTTCTCCGGGTAGACCTGGAGGTTCTTGAGGAGCCGGGTGAGGCGGGCCAACATGAAATCCAGGAGCACAGTGCTGTCCGGCGCGATGACCCGCTCAACTGAAGAATGGCTGATATCCCGTTCATGCCATAGGGCCACGTTCTCCAGGGCCGCCAGGGCGTTGCCCCTGAGCACCCGGGCCAGGCCGCAGAGGTTTTCCGAGAGGATCGGATTGCGCTTGTGGGGCATGGCCGAAGAGCCTTTCTGACCAGCGGCGAACTGTTCTTCCGCCTCCCTGACCTCGGTGCGCTGCAGGTGGCGAATCTCCAGGGCCACCTTTTCCACGCTCGCCCCGACCAAGGCCAGGGTGAGAAAAAATTCGGCATGCCGGTCCCGCTGGATGATCTGGGTGGAAATGGCCGCAGACGCAAGCCCCAGGCGCCGGCAGACCCCGGCCTCACACTCCGGAGGCAGGTGGGCAAAGGTGCCCACCGCACCGGAAATTTTGCCCACTGCGATGCTGTGCCGCGCGTGAACCAAACGCTGCCGTTGCCGCTGAAACTCGGCGTACCACAGAGCGAATTTCATCCCCAGGGTGATAGGTTCGGCGTGCACCCCGTGGGTCCGCCCCACCATGACCTGGTCTTTGAAAGCGTAGGCCCGGTCTTTCAACACTGCCAGCAACTCATCCACATCATCCAGAAGCAGGTCCGCCGCCTCCGTCAGGCGTAAACCCAGGGCGGTGTCCAACACGTCCGACGAGGTCAAGCCGAAGTGGAAGTAGCGGCCCTCCTCTCCCAGACAGGCGGCCACCTGGTCCACGAACGCCGCGACGTCGTGATGCGTCTTGGCTTCGATTTCCAGGATGCAGGACACGTCAATCTTGGCCAGACCGGTGGCCCGGGCCGGCACGTCAGGCGGAATGAGACCGCACTCCGCCATGGCTTCCATGGCCGCCAACTCGACCTTAAGCCAACTTGCAAACTTGTTTTCTTCAGTCCAAATCCGGGCCATCACCTCACGGCTATATCGGGTAATCATGCTGCACCTCGCATAAAAAAATCTTCGTTTCTATCGAGGAGCGCCAAAAGAAGAGAACTCTTGGCCCCCTCGCCGAACCTCGATCCGCCTGGGACCGGCAGGAATTGGATCGACCATTGATTATAATCAGAAAATCACGAAGGGCGGTAAGAGAAATTGGCAAAGGGGAAATAATGCTGCGTCAAGGAGCGAGAGAGTTGACGTCGACCTTGGGAGAATATACTGTTGATCAAAGGAGATGATTCCGCCCAAGCCCTTATCATGGCACTTTGGGCGTGATTATAATTAAAGATATTGAGGTTGCTATGCCCGGTTGGGGGGAACTTTTTGCCGATCCTGTGATGCAAGGCCGGGAGCCTGATCCCGAGCTGATGGCCCTCATCCCCGTGATGCAGCAGGCCGGCTGCCGCAGGGTGCTGGATGCCGGCTGTGGCGTGGGCCGTCACCTGCTGCCGCTCCTGGCCGCCGGATTCCAGGTCTGGGGCGTAGATGTTGACGCCCAGGTATTGCAAATCCTTAAAGACCGTCTGAAAAATGCCGTGGTTGCGGCCGGTCCGTATCTGGCTCAGGCCGACCTCAACCGTCTGCCCTTTGTGCCCGGGGCCTTCGACCTGGTGGTGTCAATCAAGGTCATCAATCACGGCTATGCCGCCACCTTTCGGGAATATTGCCGGGAGTTGGATCGGGTCGTGAAACACGGCGGCCACCTGTTTATCAACGCTTCCCCCAGGGAGGTCGTCGAGAGGATCAGGCTGCCCCAGACCCGGGAACTTGAGCCTGGCACCCTGGTGAACATTGCTACTCCGGACGGTGCCGTGATCCACCATTTTCCCACCCCGGAAGAACTGCGGGAGCAGTTTCCCGGCTATAAGATCCACCGCTGGGAGACCATTATGTCTTCCATCATGTTCATGGGCAACGTGGAAATGCCCCAGATATTTTTCTGGGGCGAAAAGGAGAGGGAGCGTTAAGCAATTAGCAATTAGCAATTAGCAGTTAGCTATCAGCAAGTTTTCCCTCCTGCCTCAATGGGAGCGAGGGGGATTTAAAAAACTATTAATATGGCTGATCCTCAAGAACCATCCGTTTTGGTACGACGCTCACCCGGCCTGATGGCCATCGTCCTGAACCGCCCCCGGGTCCTCAATACCCTCAACCTGGAAACGATTAGCTTGCTGCGCCAGGCCTTCGATGCGGCCCTGGCCGCGGACCGAGTGCGGCTGGTGCTCATCAGCGGCGCGGGCGAGAAGGGATTCTGTGCCGGGGGCGACCTCAAGGAACTGACCCAGGCAGTCCGGGAGCACACGGTGCACCTGGCCGACCAGTTCTTCCGGGAAGAGTATGCTCTGGACCTCCTGATCCACGACTCCCCCAAGCCGGTGGTGGTTCTGGCCCACGGCATCAGCATGGGTGGCGGGCTGGGCCTGGCCGCGGGCGCGGATATCGTCGTGGCTACCGAAACCACCCGCATGGCCATGCCCGAAACCCGTATCGGCTTCTTTCCGGACGTGGGCGCTACCGGCTGGCTTTTTACTAAATGCCCGCCGGGTTACCCTGAGTATCTGACGTTGACGGGCTATGAGATCGTGGGGGCGGAATGCGTTCGAATGGGGTTGGCCACACACTTGGTGCCGCAAGCCCGCTTACCTGAACTGCGGCAGGGGTTGGAAAATTGTTCCGAAGAGCTCCCCGCAGATAGGCCCGGGGCCGCGGCAGTCTTGCACCAGGTCCTGGCCCCTTTTGCCCTGCAAGATATTTCGCCGAATCCCGATATGGACGTCTGGGTGAAGGAACATTTCGCGGGAAAACGTTCCCTCAAGGAGATCGTGGCCGCGCTCAGTCAATGCAGCGCAAAGTTAGCGCTCTGCGAAGACACCCACCAACGTTTGGGCGAGCGCTCCCCCACGGCCATGGCCGTGACTCTGCAATTGCTCCGGGCCAATGCGGGCCGGCCCTTGCCGGAAGTGTTCCGGCGGGAGGCCCTGGCGGCCCACTTTCTTATCACTCACCCTGATTACCTGGAGGGTATCCGGGCCCGTATCATTGACAAAGATGATGAACCCCGCTGGCAGCCGGCGACCATTGAGGAATTGGGACCTCTGACGGCAGGGTTTTAATTTTGTGGCACAGGCCTCCGGCCTGTGGAAAACAGGTTGATTTACCAAGGAGAAGCCATGACCTATCAAACCATTCTGTTTGACCAAGACGCCGGAGTAGCCACCATCACCTTTAACCGCCCGGACAAACTCAATGCTCTGAACCACGAGATGCTGGTTGAGTTCGAGGATGCCTTGGAGAAGGTGCAGCAGAACCCCGACATTCGGGTGCTCCTCCTCACCGGGGCTGGCCGAGCCTTTATCGCCGGGGCAGACATCAGCGAGTTCCTGAAATTCGGTCCCCTGGAGGCCCGGGCCTTCGCCCGCTCCGCCCATGAAACCGGCTTTATCCTGGAGGACCTGGAAATCCCGGTGATCGCCTGCGTCAACGGCTTTGCTTTGGGCGGGGGCCTCGAGATGGCCATGGCCTGTGATTTCATCTACGCCGCGGACACTGCCCGCCTGGGCCAGCCGGAGATCAACCTGGGGATCATCCCCGGCTTCGGTGGCACCCAACGCCTTTCCCGTCTGGTGGGTAAGGGTACGGCCAAAGAGATGGTCCTTACCGGCCGCATGATGGACGCCGCGGAGGCCAAAACCTTGGGGCTGGTGGCTCAGGTCTTCCCCGCGGACACCTTTATGACGGAATGCCGCAAAGTTGCCCAGGCCCTGGCGGCCAAGGGCAGGGTGTCGGTGCGCGCCGCCAAGCAGGCCATCGACCGAGGATTTGACCTGGACCTGAAAAATGCCTGCCTTCTGGAGGTGGATGTCTTTGCCCTGTGCTTTGCTTCCCCGGATGCACACGAAGGGGCCCGGGCCTTTTTGGACAAGCGCCCGCCGAAGTTTTTGTGAGTGATCTGAGGGCCAGGTGACGTAGAGCAGGACCTGAGTATCCGCCCATCCAACCTTGCGGCGGGGCCTGGTTTCTTTTACAATTGTGAAAAATCTTGAATAGAGTTGCTTATGACTATGATGATTCGCAAACCCACCCGGGCCATCTTTATCGGCCCGGTCCAGATCGGCGGCGGCGCCCCGGTGGTGGTCCAAAGCATGACCAACACCGACACCCGGGATGTTGGGGCGACCTTGGCCCAGATCAACCGTCTGGCCGCAGCGGGCTGCGAAGTGGCCCGCCTGGCCGTGCCCGATAAAGAAGCGGTTGAGTCCTTTGGCAAAATCAAGCGGGAGAGCCCGCTGCCCCTCATTGCCGATATTCACTTCAATTACCGGTTGGCCCTGGCGTCTTTGGAGGCGGGGACCGACGCCATTCGCATCAACCCCGGCAACCTGGGCGGCGCCGAAAAGACCCGGATTGTGGTGGAGGCCTGCCGGGAGCGAGGCGTGCCCCTGCGCTTGGGGGTCAACGCCGGCTCCCTGGAAGCAGACCTGTTGGCGCATTACGGCGCGCCCACCGCCGCGGCCATGGCGGCCAGCGCCATGCGCTGGGTCAAACAATTCGAGGAGTGGGATTTTTTTAATTTTAAGATTTCTTTAAAATCGTCCGATGTATTGACTACCGTGGCGGCCTATGAGGAACTGTCCCACCAGACCGATTATCCTTTGCATCTGGGTGTCACCGAAGCCGGGGGTCTCATTGCTGGCACGGTGAAATCGGCTCTGGGCATCGGCATGCTACTGGCCAAGGGCATCGGCGACACCATGCGGGTTTCCCTGACCCGGGACCCGGTGGAGGAAATCCGGGTGGCCTACGAGATTCTTCGAGCCCTGCACTTAAGGGAACGGGGGGTTGAACTTATCTCATGCCCGACGTGCGGGCGCTGCCGGATTGATTTATTTGCCCTGGCTGAAGAGGCGGAACGGCGTCTGTTAAACGTGACCGCGCCCCTCAAGGTGGCCATCATGGGCTGTGTGGTTAATGGTCCCGGAGAAGCCCGGGAGGCCGACGTGGGCATAGCCGGAGGCGCCGGCGTAGGGCTGTTGTTTAAGAAAGGCGAGATAGTGCGCCAGGTGCCGGAAGCCGAACTCCTGTCCGCGCTGCTCACGGAAGTGGCGGCCCTCACCGGCGAGGCGGTGAAACTGCCAGAAACCGACTGACGCGGCAAGAGTTCCCTTATGGAGAAGGTTTTTTATGTGACTTGGTACCCCGGTCTGACTCATTACCTTCAATTTTATATCAAGGCATTGAAGATAATGTGTTGGTAAACCGATTCTTTGGTGAGCATAAACGTTTTGTTTTATAGTCCGAAAAGAACATTTTGCTTGACAACTTGTTGGGTCAGCGAGAAGAATAGCCTCATCAACGCAGGAGCCCGGTAAAGGAGGTTCGACCATGAGGATTTTGGGCTTTTTAATGATAACTGCACTTGCCGTCGTCCTTTTGGGATGTGCCACTTTCCAGCGTTCCCAAGTAATTGACACCGACAAACTTGAAGGCTATGCCGCTGGAACCTTCAAAGAGGATAGTTCCGGACCGACTGGAAGTTTAGATGTGGCAGGTTCTGGAGCCGCTTGGGGAGGTGGCGGCGCCATGGGAGTTGCCGGCATTAACCTAAGAACCGGTCCGCCACCAAATGGCGCTTTAGACTTCGCCAGAGCGGTTGCCATGATCAATTATAGTAAGAAATTGACAAGCGTGAAATATGATCAGTTTGGCGGGGTCATTGACTATGAGTTTGATCAAACGCCGTTAGCTCGCAGTAAATATCGTGATCCGGCGACTGCGCCCAAGCTGCCTTCATCGTTCGGCCATCAACCCATTGAATAGCAAGGTGGTGTAAGTCTATGGGTAAAAGATTGTTTGTCCTGGCAGTCATACTGGTTTTTTGTTTTGGCTGTGCAAAGGGTACCTCAGAAGTAGGAAAGGCTTCTGAATGGAATAAAACTGTCATGGCCCCAGACGTGGCAGGGCAGAGTGGCTTGGTTTTTGATCCCTTAAACATTGATGGTGCTGCTTTACCTGATATACATGATCTCCCAACCCCTCCTATACAGCCAGCAAAAAAATATACCGGAATAATAAAAAATAACACCCGTTTTGAGGTGTCAATTCCTGCCCGCAACAGTAGCGCTACCATCACCATTCCGGCTTACGGCTGGGTGGAGTATACTGCCTGGAATAGTTATTTTAACGTCACGGTGTATCATGATGGCAAGCCGTTCTATTGTCTCAACATCCATGCCCATCTCCAAAATTACCCTTTTATGTGCAAAAAATACGATTTCATTGCGGAGATCGTCAAAGATGAACCGGTGATAAGGCAGGGGCCCTCTGAGCCCTCCAAGCTTAAGCCCCGCAAGATAAAGCGGAAGGTCGAAAATCCGCCTTGTTAAGTTTCAGGTATTTTCTTTCCAAAAAAGCCCGGAGCTCCCCGGGCTTTTTTGGGGCTCGCCAGATGAGAAGCCGGTTATGTTCCTTCTGGGGAGTTCATTTCTGTTATTCAAGAATAAGGTAACGCTAAGACATGGCTTAATCGCCTTCTCTCCCTCCGTGAATTACCACAACTGTTTTTCCCTGCTCCGCCCAGTCATACAGCCATTCAATGTATGGCTGTTCCACATGGATACAACCGTGAGTTGCTAACTCTTTCTTCAAGTCTGGGTCAGGCACTTCGCCTTCGTGGATGGCTCTTTTTCCTTTAAGATCGAAAAATATGGAGTAAGACATGGGTGTATCATAGGTGCGAGAATAATAATCTGCATCTTTTGCTCTTACAACATAAATTCCCGGCGGGGTTGGAGTTTCATCATCGCCGGTTATTATGGGAAATTCGCAAAGTTTTTCTCCGTGTTCATAGGCCGCCCCGACCTGCTGGATTTGGTCAATCCAAATCATTTTTTCATAGCGTTTGAATATATCGATGGCACTAGAAGGTAGAGCATAAATCTGAGTGAACAGCACAATGACAATGCAATAAATATATTTTCTCATTATCTTTACTGCCGCGCCTTTTTAATTGGTTAAGATCATCAACTTATTGTCTGAACGCCCCTTTTCTAAAGTGGCCGGGTTACTGCCCGGCTGACGTTCTGCACGATGTCCAGATAGACTTCCGAGTAGTTCAAACGTCCCTGCCGGATGGCGTAGAAGGCGTTCAGCATGAGGGACGCCACCATGAGATTGGCAAAGAGCAGTTGCGGGGCGCCGGCCTCCATGAGTTCCTCACACGACATCGTCGCGGGACTCTGGTCTCCGGGGGTGGCGATCTCGGGATGATAGCGGATCAGCGATGGCGTGAGATCCTGGCCGTCTTGCCGGACAAAGATTTGGACGTTGCCGTCTTCGTAGTCGTTGCCCCCGGAAATGAGGGTGAGGTCACTCAAAGAGGAGGCATGACGGCTCACCAAGTTGCGGGAGGCGTGGTTGTCTACCATGAGGAAGACCACTTCGCCCTCACCGATCAAACGGCCCACGTTTGCCTCCGTGACATATTCCGACGCCGACCGGAAGGCCAGGGCTTCGTACTCCTGGGCCAATTCCAGTGACTTCACTTCGGCCTTGTTGCCCAGGCGGGAGAAGGCCTGGCGGGCGGCATTGCTACGTTCAAAGCGGTCGCCGTCAATGAGGGTGAGACGGGCCCGAGTTTCGGAAAACTGCAGATAGCGGCAGAGGAAGGGCAGGAGGGCGCAGCCAATCCCTCCGATGCCGATGGCCTTGATTTCCAACATAGTGGCTCTCAGTCTTCAGCGGTTAGCGTTCAGGTATGTATAATTTTATATTAATGAATTTATTGTCATTATAATAGCAGTTACCCGCTTTTTGATTGAACTCATTCCCAAGCTGAGCGTGGGAATGGGTTGAAAAGGGATCGAAGTCAAGAGATGGAATAAGGCGAAAGGCGGGATGCGCTGCGCTTTCCCGCCCTACGTTGCTACAGGTTACGGTCTTAATTCGCATTTTCACCGCCTTTTTTACCCTATTTTCGGACCTTTTTTAGACCTTTTTTCGTGTTTTTTCTCAGGGGCCGCACCGGATGGGCAGGGATGCGGCGCAACGCGCGTCGCATCCGCATCGGGTGCGCGTCGGAGAAAAGCGGATGGTTTACGGAGGGAACTCGTTGAATACCCGCAGGAAATCGGATGTGGCAGGGTTAGGATGCGGAACGGCGGCCTTAAAAGTTCCTTACCGGGATGGGCGATATTTTTTCGGAGATCGGGGTGAGTGCAGATGGAACCGCGTTTATCCATGAGTGGCGATATGAGGCGGGCACGGTTAACCGGACCCGCAAGAATCGGTCAGGATAGTAATAGTCCAGGGCAAGTTTAGCAATGGAGAGAGCAAGGGGCCAGCACAGACGAGACACATGACAGAGAAGAGTTAAAGCCGGGGAGATTAGACGTCGATGGCCAAATAAGGTGCAGATAAAATAACCATTTAGAATACCTATTATTTTAATTCACGCGGCGTATATATAGCAGAAATCACCAATTCTAGATAAAGGCAGGATTGTCAACATTTTGAGTTTAATGCGGCTGGTCGTAATGAGAATTTTGACTTACACGGTTTTAGAAATGAACCTCGTTAAACTATGATATGAAAGTGCGGTGGGTCATCGAATACCGGATCAATCGCCTGCAGTTCCTCAATCTCCAGCGTGCTTGACAGCCCCACCTCTCTTGTGGCAAAATATTTATGGGAACCTATCTATGATCGATATTTATAAATATCCTTACGAAAATATTTCTTAAATTATATGATCTGGCAGCGCATCTTCATACTTTAAGTAAACAAAATGCCTATCTTGACTCTGCTTTCTCAGGTAAAGTCAAAACCCAAACGGAGGATCTATCTCCTTTTCTTGCTTTATATCGTCTCTATTCCCATAGGCGCTATCTGGTTCACAGCTGCTGAATCTTCTTATTACATGGGTGGACCAACCTTTTTGGAGAGATTGGGAATGGCATTTTGGTTTGCTATCCAAACTGCGACTTTTAGTACCCTGGGTGATGTTGTCCCGCAGACTTTATTGGGTCGATTAAGCGCAATCTATCTAAAATATAACACCTTATTCTGCCTTGGAGGAATAATATATTATACTTTGCAAGCTTCTCTTCTGGAACGGTTGGATAAAATTACCGAGGCCAGGATCCGCCAGATCAGAGAAAAGCCGATTGACATCTTTCTTTGCCATCGCAAAACCGATAGCTCGGGCCACACCGGAAGGATTTTTGATCGACTCTCTGCCTTTTTCGGTCCTGAACATGTCTTCATGAGCGTCAATATCCCTGGTAAGGGTGAGAAAATTGGTAATATCGAGGAAATAATCCCCAATTGTAATATCGTAATAGGGGTTATCGGTCGTAATTGGGCACCTTTCGAAGAAAATGGCGTGGTGCATCTAGAACTAAAGTATGCCATCCAAAAAAATATTCCCATAATCCCAGTACTAATCAACGATGCGGAAATGCCCTCTGTCTCTGAAATTCCAGGCGATCTGGCCGGAATTCTGAGGATTCAGGCCCATGAATTGAGCGATGCCCGATGGAATACCGACGTTCAGAAACTGATAGATCTCATTGATACCATGCGTAAAAGATTTTAAATCAATAAAATAATAATGCCCTAAAATGCTGAGACGCAGGATTTATCTTCTTTTAATTATTTTCCTTTGCATGATTCCGTTAGGGACTGTCGTATTCGTTTTATTTGAACCAGGCGAAGGACCAGCTTTAAGCAAGATAGGTCGTGGCCTCTGGTTGACAATTCAAGATACCATACCGTTTGGAACATATGGAGACATGGTTCCGGTTACCACAGCTGGACGCATAGTTGCTATTTGCATAAGGTTTCTTAGCCTAATTTTACTGGGAGTAGCAATTTATTCGGCGCTGCAAGCTTCGCTCTTTGAGCAAGTCGATACCATTGCGCGGGAAAAATATTCCACAATTGATGAAAAACCACTTAACATCTTTATCAGCTATCGTAGGGCAGATAGTGCCGGACACAGTGGCAGGGTTTTTGACCGACTCTCTGCCCAGTTTGGTCATGAACATGTATTCATGGATATCGATACCATCGTGCCGGGGGAGGACTTTATACAGGTAATTGAAAAAACAATCTCTTCCTGTGATCTCATTGTGGCCGTCATGGGGCCAGGATGGACCGGGATAGGCGTTCAAAAAAGCCGCATATTCCATGAAAATGATTTCGTGCGCCTTGAAATCAAACATGCGCTCCAACAGGGGATTCCCATCATTTCAGTCTTGATCAATGAGGCCCACCTGCCGGGCGCCATCGAACTCCCGGAGGATATTCAGGGAATCTTAAAGCAGCCGGCGCTTGAACTCAGGGATGCGAATTGGAACGGGGACTTCCAGAAATTCCTTGATATGATTGAATCCCAGAGGCGAAAACTGGATGCATAATAGCTGATTAAAACCCTATGGAGTAAAGGCTGGAATAGCCAGGACCTTAGAAGGAGCATCCGATGAATTTTTTGGCACCAGAGGATTTTCAGAATCACCCTGCCTGGCAACGGCTGGAGGACCAATTACAATGGTATGACCGGAAAAGTATAAGAAATAAGAGATGGTATAAAATCTTAAGGGTAACCCAACTATGCCTCGCTGCTTCAATTCCGATTATTGCCTTAGCGGGGGCCGCATGGAGCAAATGGGTGACGGCCGCCTTTGGTGGCCTGATTGCCGTGTTTGAAGGGGTACAGCAACTAAATCAATTCGGACCCCAATGGATTGCCTACCGATCCACAGCAGAACAGCTCAGACACGAAAAATTTCTTTTCCTGTCCCAAAGCGGACAATATAGAAACATCGAGGGAGGTGAGGCTCTGCGGCTTTTGGCCGAACGGGTGGAGGAGAACGTCTCACAAGAACATGCTCGATGGACTAATAAATCAAAGCAGACGCTGGAAGAGAAGCATACTTGATATCTTGCCGCCCGAGAGACTTATCGGTTGAGGGGAGAAAATTGAAGGTATTTTCTGGATATGGAAGGTTTTTGGCTCTGTGATAACTGCCGGATCATAGTTATCTTTATTTCCAATAGCATTCCAGAATTGTTCCAGGCCCAAAAAAACAGGCAGGGCCATCTCTGGCCCTGCTTGGATATGTCTGGCCTCTAACCATCCTTAGCCGCGGCTTAAGCAGTCCGAGCAAAACTCGGTTTACCTCTTGAGCAAGTTGGTCAACAGAGCGATTCCCGGCCTCTTGTAGCACCCCGTCGATGATAGTTTGCTTGAGTTCATCGGTGAGTTCGGGCCGAGCGTCATGCCAGCCATCGGGGCTATGAGGTATGCTTGCCTTACTGTATCACGCGGTGGCTCTGGTCGGTTCACTGATCAGAATTTCAGAAATTCCCGGTCAATTCCGGTCATGGTTATGAGAACCTGATCTGCAGAGGTGTCGGATTGTTGATGGTATCACAGAGCGGACACCTTCCCAGGAGTTCCTGATAAAATTCCCCCTTTTCATTTTCCGAAAGCTCCGAGGAAAACTCCACCTGCACCGACAGTTGTGAAAAACCCGCCCTGGTGGACGTATTCAGGCCAAAGGCGCGGGAAGGGTCGACATCTCCGACAATTGATAAACGGAGATCCTTCAACTCAATCTGCTTCTCCATTGCCATGATGCGGCAGATATTAATGATGCATCCTCCCAGAGCTATGGCCAGGCATTCCGGCGGATTCGGGCCGGCATCGTCACCTCCCCGTTCTTTGCGCATATCCATAAGGATTTCATGACCGCGTGTCGTGGCAATTATCTGGCGATTGGCCCCTGCAGCCACTGTTGTAGAAAAGTGCATGAGTTCCATTTTGCCCTCTGACCCGTTTTCATCTGCCTTCATAGCTGTCTCCTTGGACTGTAGGTTAATCTTGCATTTCGATTAAAATCTGCTGTCTGATAAATTCTGATATATATGATGTACAGAACGATTCAGAGCTCGTCCAACGAATTATTTTCATATGCTTATCGTGAAATTCGATTAAATAAGGAGCAAACACCATGGACCTGCAGCGCCTGCAGACCTTCCGGACGGTGGCTACACTGATGAACTTCAATCAGGCGGCCGAAGTTCTGCACTATTCGCAATCCACCGTTTCAGCCCAGATCAAAACCCTGGAAAATGAAATTGGGATACTGTTGTTCAAAAGAATTGGAAAATCCATCCGGTTGACAGAGGCCGGGGCGAAGATGCTCGTCTATGCCGATAAGCTTCTCGCCATCAAGGAGGAGGCTGTGGCCGAGGTAACCGGCAGAAATATGGTCTCCGGTCTCTTGACACTCCGGATGCCCCAGACCGTGGCTACGCATTATCTGCCGCGTATCCTCTATGATTATCAACCGCGCTTTCCGGGGATGCGGTTGGATATCACCAATTGCGCCCTGCACTCCCTGGAGCATGAACTGCGGATCGGCACGGTCGATCTCGCGTTTTTGTTTGCGGATGTCATCGGTGCGAAAAACCTTGAATGCGAGTTATTGCGCATCGAGCCCCTCGCCATTGTCACGCACCCGAGTCATCCGTTAGCCGCTCGGAAATCGGTTGATTTTAAGGACCTCGAAGGGCAGGTCCTGCTTTTTCCTAAAAGTGATTGCGGATATCGGATGGTCTTTGAGCAGGCATTGGCGACGGAACGGGTGACCCCGGCTACCATAATTGAAATGAACAGCATTGAGGCAATAAAACAGACGATAAGAGCTGGAATCGGGGTAACCATTATCCCGGAGATTGCGATACGGATCAATGTGAAAAAAGGGGAAATGGCCAGAGTGTGCTGGGCGGATGATCTGGAAACCGGAGTCCTGATGATCTACTACAAGGATAAATGGCGCTCCCCGGCCGTCGAAGCCTTTATGGAGACAATGAGGCGTTTTGTCTCGACGCAGCAAGGATATCTGGAGCAATAAATCGAGGCCGCAAATCCCATTTCAGACCGGCAAAGAGAGTTGAGCGGCTTTCAGAAGTTTCTCCAACCGTTTCATGGAGAATCAACCCGAAAGAATCTCCTTAAAATCCGAAAATATGGATTGGATAATTGGATCATGCACCGGGAAAAATGTTATCCTTGGCTGTGAAATAAGAGAGGATACCTGAAGGCCATGCGGCCTTCAGCCGCCAATACAGGTAACCATCCTGGGTGAAATTTTGCCAGGTAGCATCTGCTGTCGGTGAAACCGATGTTGGTCAAGGGATATTATGATTTTTCTTTAAGGAAGGGCGGCGCGCCCCTTAGAACCGGTTCCGAGTTCGACACCCAGATGTTTGCCTATTTCCGGCTGGACGGCGATATCCCCCCACTTTTTCCCTACATCAACGCTGTGGCCGAATCGGCCAGTCTTCTGGAAAACCCCCCGTTTATCCGGTTTGTGCTGGACCGGTTCTCCTGCGGCCTCTATCCCGATCATGGTGTTGCGGCATCTTTTACCAACAGTCAGGAGGCTCTGGGGTTCTTAGACCGGCTAATGGACTTCCTCAATGATATTTGTCAACGCCGGGACGAGCTTAAGCCAAATTATAAAAGGTGGAACCCCGTCCCCGTGCTCGATATCTTCCGGCTGCTCCCTCAAACCAACTGCAGGGCCTGCGGCTATCCTTCCTGCCTGGCTTTTGCCGCAGCTTTAAGCTCCCAGAAAACCAGCCCGGAGCGCTGCCCCGGATTTACCAGCCCCATATCGACCCAGGTGGTCTACCCGGTGCATGATAAACAAGGCAATCTGGTGTCCACGGTTACCATCGACATCGACCCCAGCCGGTTCAACTGCGCCCTTGCATTGCATGAAAAGGATGCTGCGCTGCCCGCCAGCAGCAGGACTGCGCCGGGGGAAAAAAATAATTCCCTGCCGGCAATTCTGACCAAGCGGGAACTGGAGGTTCTGCGCCTGGTAGCCCAAGGGGCCACTAATGTGGAGATCTCCAGATCTTTGAAGATCAGTCCGCATACCGTCAAAAGCCATATAATCAATATCTTCAATAAATTGGGAGTTAATGACCGCACCCAAGCCGCGGTCTGGGCCCTGCGGCACCAGTTGGTCTAATCTTCCGATATTTTCTCCTGATAGATTCCTCTTCCCAAAAACCAAAAATAAAAATGTGGTCTCCCCCCACGGTAAATTTGTTCTCATTCAAAGGCGAACAGGAGCGCGGAGTTTTCACCCCGCACTTCGTTCCCATACTCCCACGCATGGTTGTCAACTTAAAGAGCGTTATTACACAAAGTGCTCCAGGGGATGACGCTAATCCGCGATGAGCCCTTTCTTCTTCACCGTCGGTGCATACCGGCGAAGGCCAATGTTCGATTAAGAGGAGGGGGCGCGGAGTATGCGGCATGGAATGATCCAAATAGAAGGATTTATCGCCCAAATGGGCGATGGTTTTTTTCTGGCCCTGTATATAGTTACCCGTGTAACCGTAACCGAGGAAGGTGTCCAAATTGTTAACTGTTCAGACTCATTATATTTTACTCGCAAACTGCGTTGGAGTTTGAGCCGAGTAGACCAACTTATATATCAAAGAATGGAACAAGGAGGAATCACGATGAAGGTTGTCACGTTATTCGGCAGTCCGAGACCCAATGGAAATACTGCAACCCTGGCAAACGCGTTTAATGAAACCGCAGAGGAGATGGGCGCTGATGTAAAGAGCTTTATGTTAAACAAGCTGGTCTTCCGAGGATGCCAGGCCTGTGATGCATGTAAAACACAGTCTGACAAATGTGTTCTCAAGGACGATCTGGCTGAGGTGCTGGAAGCGGTAGCGAATACGGGTATTCTGGTACTGGCCACACCTATTTATTTCGCGGAAGTGACCGCGCAATTGAAAACATTTGTGGACCGCTGCTATTCGTATTTGGAGCCATTTGAGGTAATGCCGGAAACCAGCCGGCTGAAGCCGGGCAAAAAGATGGTACTCATTACGGCTCAAAATCGTGGCGATGAGCTCTTTGCTGATGTTTGCAAGAAATATCGAATGATATTCGAGTTTCTTGGCTTCAAGGAAACTCATCTTATCAGGGGTTGCGAGCTCTTGGCAGCTGATGCGCTTAAGACAAAAAACCGCAATGATCTTTATCGAGTTGTCAAGAGAAACGGCACGAAAAGTTTTAGGTTGAAGAGACGAGCAGGCAGTATCGAGCATGATTGGGGATGGCGTGCGTTTTGTGTGCTTGCGCTGTGCGGGTAATGTTGGGCAGCAAATCGTGAGAAATTCGGGATGGATGCGAGTACTGATCCCACTCGGACTCATCAAATCAAAAGGTGTATACAGCGTTGACCAGAAAATGCGCCAGCTTGCATTCAAAGTCCGCTCGGTTTTCGATTATCCAAAAATGTCGGAAAATGCATGCGCATCCGCCCTTCCTTAAAGGAGAACAAATCTACCGTGGGTCTCCCCAAATGGGGGGTTCTTTTCCCAAGTAATGAAATTATCCTCATTACCTGATAGCTAAGCGTCGGCCATCAACTATACGAAGAGAAAATTGCTTTCGAGAGTGATCGGTACCGACCTTTGAAGAACCAAGAGAAGGAGAAGAGCCGTATGATCCAGTTGACGAACCCAATGGAGATTTTCAAGTTACTCGATAGATCCAATTGCAGGAAATGCAACGAATTGACGTGCATGGCCTTTGCCGCCGCGGTGTTCAAGGGGCAACGGCAGCTCAACGAATGTCCTCATCTGGAGGGCCACGACCTTGCGCACTCTGCTGGGAAAAGTGAAGGGCGTGTGACCAACGAACAGGAATTGGAATTCACGATAGAAGAATTGAAAACCCGGCTAGCCTCTGTAGACCTTTGTTCAGCAGCGCGCAAAATGGGGGATAGTTTTTCCGACTCCAAACTAACGATCAAGATTTTCGGTAAGAACTTTAGTGTTGATTCCAAAGGGGATATCACCACAGACATTCACATCCATCCATGGGTGATGATCCCTGTTCTCAACTATATCATCCAGAGCAAAGGAACACCTCTTTCAGGCAAATGGGTAGCGTTGAGGGAATTAGAAAACGGAGAGACCTGGGGTCGGCTTTTTGCGCAGCGATGCGAAAAACCCTTGAAACGGTTAGCCGATATGCATACCGACCTCTTCGGGGACATGATCCGGGTATTTAATGGCAAACAGGTGGAAAACCATTACGCTTCAGACGTTTCGCTGGTCCTGAGGCCTTTCCCGAAAGTGCCGATTCTGCTTTGCTACTCGAAGGCGGAAGACGGTCTCGAATCCAACCTGAATGTTTTCTTCGACTCCACGGCGGAGGACCATCTCAATATTGAGTCCATCTATTACCTTGGTGTCGGATTGGCGAGGATGTTTGAAAAGATCGCTTTAAGGCATTCTTCCCAGTGATGACTCATGTAGTGCGGCGGACATTGCTTTTTTCACCGCCTCAGTACTACCGGCAGAAAAGGAGCACCTGTCAGGGTCGAAAATTATCGCTTGAATGGGAAAAATTCTAGATATATCCTGGATAAGAAGAAGTTTTCGCCCGCTTGGTAGGCTTTCATTCATGGTAGGAAGCCCTGAGGCTGATAGCATTGTGTGCCACTACTCTATCACAGGGTTAACGTCCCTCCTGGCGCAAAAATTCACACCTCAAAGGACCTAAAGCGATGTCTTATGACTCTCTCGTTTTCGAAGTCAAGGATGGCGTTGGGCTGATCCGCCTCAACCGCCCCGATGACGGCAATGCCATTACCTTAGAAACGGTCAACGAACTGCTGGATGTTGCCCTGCGCTGTGATGAAGATCCCAAGGTCCGCGCGGTGGTGCTGACCGGCAGCGGCAAGATGTTTTGCGTTGGAGGAGATTTAAAGGCGTTTGCCGCCCAAGGCGAAGGGGTCTCCTTCTATCTAAAAAAAGTTACCCAGGCTTTTCACGCCGTGATCTCCCGGTTCAACTGGATGGATGCACCGGTGATTGGAGCCATCAACGGGACAGCCGCGGGAGGAGGCTTCAGTCTGGCTTTAACCACCGATATCGCCGTTGCCGCGGAGTCAGCAAAATTTACTATGGGCTATACCAAAATCGGCCTGGCCCCGGATGGCAGCTCGAGCTACTTTTTGGCGCGCCTGGTGGGGCTGCGCCGCGCTAAAGAGATGGTATTGTTAAATCCGGTTTTGTCGGCAAGGCAAGCCCTGGAGTGGGGACTAATAAATCAAGTGGTCGCCGATGATCAAGTACTGCCTGCCGCGCTCGAAATAGCGCAGCGTCTGGCAAAAGGACCAACCTTAGCTTTAGGTGAAGCCAAGCGTCTAATCCTATCCGGTGCGACTGAGAGCCTTGAATCCCAGATGGAGAAAGAATCACGCGCCGTTGCTGCAATGGCAGGCAAATTAGATGGGCGAGAAGGAGTAGCTGCCTTTATTGACAAGCGAATACCCAAGTTTACAGGGCAGTAATGTCCTCACAGATCCGCATGTGAAGCTAAACGAAACCGTCGACAGCTTGTCAGGGCAAAACCTTATCAGAATTTCCGCGCAGAATTTATATCATTTGCTTATCAGCACCGTCCAGCTGAAGAACCCAACCCAGGAGGTGGACCATGAAAGTAGCCAAGCGACCCCTAAGCGAATTTTTTCGATCCGTCTTGGCCAAAATATTGGGGGTCTTGATAATCATAAAGAATAATGTGAGGTTTCGCCTTTTCTCCCATAACTTCGAGAATATTTTTATAGAGCGGGGCTAACGAGATGAATTCCTGGATGAAAATTTCGGACATCACCTTTTGGAGTTCCGCCTCGGCCTTGATCCCTTGTTCCATTTCCACCCGGCATACCAGGAGAATATCATGATCATCGTCTTCCACATTTTCCAATACGAAATTGCCGGTTACATAAGGGGCCAGGCTGGCGTGATTTATAGCCTGTTGAACGTATTCAGAATAGATGGGCAAGCCATATATTTTTGCCATAAATTTATCCCGCCCGAAGATATATATAAAAGGAAAATTCCCACAATTATTGCTTACCCATTCTTGACTATCCGGACAGTGTTGCCTCATAAGGCTAGTCATCTGCTGATAAGGAATCACGCCGCCGCGGTCTTTAATGTTATATCTTATCAAGGGGGCGCCGTTGTTTATGGTAAAACAGAGTTCTCCCGCAGGTGATTCAAAATAAATAGTTCTGGGATCATAGACATAAAGGGAGGGCAGGCGTGCATCTCCAAAGAAATTTTGAGCGATATCGTGGTGGTTGGCTAAAAACCTTCTGATCTGGATGGACAAGAGGGTCTCAAATCCCATCAAACCGGCATCCGAAGAACCATACACCGACATTATGGGAGGTTTATTGACCATGCCGCCCAATTGTTTGAAGAGATAATCGCGCCAGTTTTCCGTAAAGGCCTGGCCCGCGCAAACCAGCCTGAGTTTAGTCACATCAATGGCATCCCGGTGCTGGCAGGCTTGATGGACAACTTCTTTAAGGAGGGGAGGATAGCCAAAAATGATGATTTGATCGAATTCCCGATGCAAGGCGCGGATAAAAGTAAGGATATCCTTATCAGACCAACTCGGGGTGGTTATCGTGAGAGGCAGGCCCTTGAGCTTGAGAAGCTGCAGACATGCCAGGGTAAAGGTCCCGGCAACGGTATTCCCCAGGTAAAATCCGTCGATCACCAGGGTCTGCCGTTGGTTAACCTCGAAGAACTCCTGTAGGAAGAATTCGTGCTGCCGGGCCCCTTCTAAATCGGTTTGCAACATCCTGGGCCAGAGGTGAGGCTGGCCCGTCGTTCCGGAACTAACGGCGATAAAATGGGACAGAGAAAGTTTGCCATGCCACGATCTTGAAGCCAGATCATAGGCATCAAGGTAATTTTTATTATCAGTCAAGGGCAGTTGCCGGAAATCATCCAGGGTCCGTATATCGGCAGGGTTAATCCTGGATTTCTTCAAGAAATCATTATATGCGGGTACGTTGGCGGCTGCCTGCTGAAACAGGGTCAAGACTTTTTCTTCGCCCTGGCGTATCAATGCTGCTTCGTCAGAAATAACGCCCGGATCAAAGAAACTCTGGTCTTCTAACCAGACGAGAAATTGCTGGCGAGGGCTGTCTGTTATTTCCATATCATAGCCTTTTCCAGATATGTATTGGCTAGTTACTTCTCTCGGTGCACCCTTTACGGGCCGAACTCGATGGGCGGGGGGAGAGGGGTAACTTTTCGGTCCACCTCGCTGGTCCAATCCGCTTCCGGCGGCGTTTGCTCCCAGGGGATGGGGTAGGGGGAAAACAGGTGTTCCGGGGGAATGTTTCCCCGAAAGCCCTGCACCACCACGGAGCAGGATATGGTCAGGTCAGCGTCCAGGTTGCCGATGGTGAGGTGCAAGCCGTCTTCGAAACGCTCGTCTTGCCAGTCCTGCAGGGAATGAAAGGCTTCCATTGCGGCATGACTGTGAATGGTCCCCAGGCGTGTAAGTCCCAGTGGGAACTCCCTGAGCTCATAATCGCAGTGTCCGCCTCCTACGGTCTGATGGGGCACTACCAATTCGTACGTGCGGGTGGCTTCCCGCCAAGCCAATAGAGCCACGGCTTCACTGTGGTAGCGGGTATAAACAGCCCGGAAAAAGGCTACGGCCGCCAGAAGCAGGGCCGCGGGCAGGGGAGGCGCGTTCAGGTGGACTTCGGAGCTTTGGGGCTCCAGCCAGGGAATGCCCGCGGCTGGGACCACGGCCTCGAAAAACGGCGTGCGCTTCACCAGAAATAACCCATCTCGGGTGAGCAGATAATAGATGGTATCTGAGGGCGGGGCGAAATCCTGATCTTTTAAATAAATGGGTAACATGCAGCCGTGCGCCGGATATGGTCCTTAGCTGATCTTATATTACTGGTTGACGTATTTTTTAGCCGGAAGAAGCAGCCAACAACCGTCATGAACCCCCTGAAGGCCGCGCCGGAATCTCGGTTAAAGTGGATAAGTGTTTGAATCATAATGAGGTACACCAGATTTGTCAATCCTGAGGATAACCTAAAACACCTTCTTGCTGTCCAGAAGCAGGGTGACCGGCCCGTCATTGATGAGGCCCACTTCCATCATCTGGCGAAAGCGACCCGTGGCTACCTTGAGCCCATAATCGGCCAAGGCCCTGGCCAGGTCCTCATAGAGGTGTTCCGCGGTCTCGGGGGTGGCCGCGGCATCAAAAGAAGGGCGCCGTCCCTTGCGGCAGTCCCCCAGGAGGGTGAACTGGGAGACCAGGAGAACCTCGGCTTTGAGGTCCAGGAGAGAAAGATGCATTAAGCGGCCGTCCCCGGCAAAGACCCGCAGGTGCGCAAGCTTTTTGGCCAGATACGCCACGTCCTCGGGACCGTCAGCTTCGGCCACTCCCACCAGAATCAACAGGCCCACGCCGATCCTGGCAACTTCCTCCTGGCCGACCCGGACCCAGGCTTCTTGCACCCGTTGCACCACCACGCGCATACTCAACCCCCCAATGCATTTCCTGTTATAGCACCATTTAAGCCAGACTGAGCCGAACACCCTTCAAGAAGCGCCGGCCATGGTGCGTACACCAGCTTGATCTTTTGCCTGCGTTCGAGTCAGAATAATGAAGCTGGGTCTTGGTGTCAAGATGGTGTGACGGGTTCAGTGTATAGGTACTAGCGGCCCATACCCTGAATCATCTTATTCCCGGAAAATCCTGTCATGGTCACGTTAATGGATTGTTTTATCGCCATAGGGTATGTTAAAGTTTTACCAGGAAAATCCCAGAACAGGAAATCGCTCACAGCATCATGTCATCCCGCCCCCTTTCGCAGGCTAATATCACTATTCCCAACCTCATCACCCTGTTGCGGATTCTTCTGACTCCGCTGTTCATTATCTTTTTGATCCAGGGGTCATATCACAAGGCCCTGTTTGTGTTTCTCCTGGCCGGGGTGAGTGATTTGGCAGATGGTCTCATCGCCCGCACCTGGCATCAGAAGTCCCGCCTGGGAAGCTACCTCGATCCCCTGGCGGACAAAGTCCTCATGGCCGCCAGTTTCGTTACCTTAAGCATTTACCGGGAGATCCCCTCGTGGCTGACCGTGGTGGTCATCAGTCGGGATCTGGCCCTGGGTTTTGGCGTCTTGATTTTCCGCCTGGCGGATATTCCCCTGGAGGTCAGACCCTCCCTGGCGGGCAAATGGACCACCACCTTCCAGGTGATCACAGTATTCCTGGTTTTGATCGGCAAAATTTGGCCTCTTCCCTATAAGGTATTGCTGGCCTTTTTCTATTGCACTGGCGCCTTGACCACCATTACCGGCATTCACTACCTGTATAACGGCATTAGAATGATGAACATGTTTCAGGGCAATGGCTCTCGGGGCAACCGTGATGGCTGAAGTCATCGACCTGGAACACTTTCGTTCCAAGGTCGCCGCGGACCACGGGTTTCGTTCCTGGCTGGCCCGCTTCCAGGAGCAATTCGGCCCTGATACCCGTCTCCAGGATCTGAGTCCATCAACCCTTCTGTACCTGGCTACTCCGGGGGAAGAAAACCTCTATGTTCTTTTCGACCTGGTCATGGGGGCCCAAGGACTGGGGGGATCGCTACGGTTTCGCCTGGATGATCTGAATACTGACACCAAGATGAAGATCATTGACTGCGCTTTTGCATTGGTGGACCGGGTGCGATTTGAAGTTATGCGCCGGTTGGGGTGGGTGACGCTGGTTCCCGAGGTGGAAGTTCCCATCATTGCTCTGGTGAATCGGGCTTGGCGCCTGGGCGCCAGGTTTAACCAGGAGGCCCCGGCCCTCGCCCCAGAGCACCAGGAATTCCCGGCCTATGCCCGGCTCGGCCCCATGGATCGAGTGGTCTTCCTGCGCCGGATCATCCCCCGGGCGGTGGTGACGTTCCGAGACCAGATGGACTCGGACCGCCAGGGGTAAATGCTCTTCCTTCCCAGCGGCTTCATTCCCGCAGCATTCCTCACAGCAGAGTAGTTGTCAGTAGCCCGTCTCCCAATATAAGGGGTTAGAGGTGATGCTATTCTGGTTACTGACCACTGGCACCTATCCTTACCCTCACCACCAAAACTCGGGATAGCGGCGCCGGGGGGCCAGGTTGTTGAACAGCAGGGCCACTACCAACATGATGAGGGCTCCGGCTCCTACGGGTATCACGGCATAGAGATAGCCCAGTTTCTGTATCGAGGGGCCGCCGATGACCGCGATGAGGGCGGTGGCGCCGCCCGGGGGATGGAGGGTTTTGGTGGCATGCATGACTGCAATGCTGGTGGACACCGCCAGAGCCGCGGCCAGCCAAAGGTGCGGATCCAGCATTTTGAAGGCGGTCACGCCGATGAGGGCAGAAATGACGTGGCCGCCCAGCAGGTTCCGGGGCTGGGCCAGGGGACTCTTGATGGCCCCGTAAATGAGCACCGCCGAGGCCCCTAAGGAACCGACGAGGAGGAAGAGGCCGGTCTGGTCCAGCAAGCCGTAATTGATATAGGCCACCGCAGCAACACCCAGGAAGGCCCCCAGCCAGGACCAGAGGATTTCCGCCAGGCTGACCCGGGGCGGGCTCTGGGTGGTGCCGGTCATTTTGCGGAAGTAGTTTCCTAACATGACAGTTCCCTGCCCCTGGTCGCCTTGACGATATCCCCCCGGGATACCAGGCCCAACAGGCGGCCTTCCGGGTCAGTGACCGCCACCCGATTAATACCTCTGGCGGTCATCAACGCGGCAATGGTCCGCACCGGCGTCTCCGGGAGCACGGTGATTGCCGGAGAACTCATCATATCTTTGGCCAATGCCGTCTTGATGGGCAGTGCGACACAACCTTTGGTTTTCAGGCAGTTCGCCACCAGGCTCATGAAGTTTTGAGGTTCTTTAACGTCCATGCGGGAGAGGAAGTCCTTTTCCGAAATCATCCCCACTACCTTGTTTTCGGCGTCCGCCACGGGTAGTCCCGATATCCCCCGCCGGCCCATGGCGAGAGCCACCTCCGCCACCGGTGTGTCGGGATTAACCGTCACCACGTCTTTGGTCATGATCTCGGCCGCGCGCACATCCCGGTTTAGCCGCTTAAGTGCATGCTGAAACGCCAAACGGTAGATTTCTTTGAAATCACCCGGGGTGATATCAAGGTACCCAGGAATGGCGCGCATGGCCTCCAGGATATCTTCCTCTTTGAGATCCAGGTCGGGATCAAGGCAGATATCCGCGTTGTCGCGAGCATCCGACATAATCAAGAGACTCCTTTGGCGCGAATTAAATTCGTCCGCTGGTAAAGAATCATAAGGGCGCGATATCGAAGGATAGAGATAGCAAAGGCGGGTTAAAAACCCGCCCTTGCCTCAATCTTGACAAAGCCTCAAATGCTCAAGGATCAGCCGGTGTGTTCCTTCTTGTAGAGCGGCGACATATCCCGCAAGGTCTGGACGATCTTCGGCATCACGTTGAGCACCTTGTCCATGTCAGCCTCGGTGTTGTCAAGCCCCAAGGTAAAGACCAAGGTGCCCTGGGCCAGGGCGTGGCCCAGACCGGTGCCGATGAGCACATGCGAAGCCCGGAGCGATCCAGAGGCGCAGGCCGACCGGGTGGCCACGATGATGCCTTCCTCGTCCAACATGAGCACCAGGCTCTCACCTTCGATATATTCCACCGACACCGAGAAAAGGTGCGGCAGGCACTGGGTGGGATGACCGTTGATCTTGATCTCGGGGATGCTCTCGGTCAACCCCTTGGCCAGGCGATCCTTGAGGCCCTTAATGCGGGACAGCCGTTCAGGCATCTCTACACGGGCCAGCTCTGCGGCCTTGCCCATGCCTACGATCGCGATGAGGTTTTCCGTGCCGGCCCGGCGCTTGTTTTCCTGGAGGCCGCCGTCGATGAAGGGCCAGATGGGTGTGCCCTTGCGGATGTAGAGCGCGCCCACCCCCGGCGGGCCGTAGAACTGGTTGGCCGCCAGGCTCAGGAGGTTTACCCCCAACTGCTCCACGTCAACGGGGATGATGCCGGTGGCGGCCACCGCGTCGGTGTGCATCACTATCTTATTTTTCTTGGCGATCTTGGCAATGTCAGCAATGGGTTCGATGGTGCCGATCTCGTTGTTGGCCAGCATAACGCTAATGAGGATAGTGTCCGGGGTGATGGCCTTCTCCACCGCCGCCGGGTCCACCAGCCCGTATTTGTCCACGTCCAGGGACGTGACCCGATAATCCAGGAGCCGGAGGGTCCGGAGGGAATTCAACACCGACTTGTGTTCGATGTTGGAGGTGATGATATGGCGTCCCTTTTCCCGGAGACCGATGGCGGCCCCTTTGATGGCGTGGTTGACGGATTCGGTGCCGCCGGAACCGAACACCACCTCTTTGGGCTCGGCGTTGATCAAAGCCGCTACCTGGCCCCGGGCCTTCTCCAGGGCTTCGGCCGCCGGCTGCCCCACCTGGTTATCGCTGGACGGGTTGCCGAAAACGGTTTCGATATGATTGATCATGGCCTCCTTCACCGCGGGAAGGAGAGGAGTGGCCGCAAGATGGTCCAGATAGATTACACCCATGATAGCATCCTTATCTCCAGTGCAGGGGCATTAGTGGTCATGCTCATGGGGGATTTCCTTGCCGCAGAAGATGCACATGGGGGAGTCTTCCTCCACCTTCTTCTCGCAATAAGGACAATAGCAGCCGCCTTCCTGCTTGTGGTGCGGCTCTTTGTCCACGTCGGTTTCGACCACCTTGCCGGCTTTGCGGTCCAGGTAATTTTTGATGGCAGAATGCAGGGCGTCAGCTCCCAGGTTGGAACAATGCAGCTTGTTGGGAGGTAGGCCGCCCAGGGCCTCGGCCACATCCGCATTGGTGATCTTCATGGCCTCTTGCAGGGTCTTACCTTTGGCCATTTCGGTGATCATGCTGGAAACAGCAATAGCAGCGCCGCATCCAAAGGTCTTAAACTTGACGTCGACAATTTTGTCGTTCTCCACCTTGATATACACATTCATCATATCTCCGCATACCGGGTTGCCGACCTCGCCCACCCCATCGGGTTGGATGATTTCACCCACATTGCGGGGATTCTTAAAGTGGTCCAGAACTATCGGGGAATAAGAAGCCATATCTTTCTCCCATTCAGGTGATTTTGGCAAAAATATTCTAATTATAAATATTAAGGTTTATACGAATGAGGGTCAAGACCGAAGCGCGCCATCCCTAAGAATTCTTTGGATAAAGCAGTATTTTTCAACAAGTGAACTCTGGTCCGAAAAGAGCCACCCCAAGAAATTTTGCTGGCCAATGACGGCAATCCAGGTAAAATCGTTTCAAAGAAATGCCCCCTCCATCTTATCGTGTAACTTAGGAGGCTGCCATGCTGATACCGTGTTCCCGACTGCAGGCCAGCTTTGCCGACCCGGGGATCGGGCTGGAACTCGGCGCGCCGGCGTCCATGGTGTGGGATGAGCACGGCGGCACATTTGTCCTGAAAGTGGGCGACCTAAAAGTTGCCGACCTGATGACGCCCACAGAGGCATCGGGGTGCCGCCTGGAAATCTCCCTAACCCCCGGGCCCCCGCTCATCAGCGCGCTGGAAGAATTTGCCGGCCTGCATCAGCTCCCCCTGGCTCAGACATCTACCCCGGACCTGGAGGAAGCCGTGCTCCTCGCTGCTTGCCACGTGCCGGGCAAGAACCTGTTCGTCTTTGCCGAAGAACCCACCTTGACGGCCCTAAAGCGCGGTGAGACCGTGGAACTGGTAGTCTCTGGAGTTTTCAAGGCCCGGCGGGTGCCCTGCCAGAGCACCGATCTGGTCATTCACCTCACCAAAGCCGCCATGACCCGGTTGGTCGCGTTTGTGCTTAACCTGGCCCGGGCCGACCTATAGGAATAGATCGGTTTGTCTGCCTTTAAAGATACTCGCAGGGGCGAATGCGTCGATCCCGCAGTAGCGGCTCTGGGAAATCGGAGGTATCGTGATGCACATCTGCTGGAGTCTTATCTTGGTGGTGGGGATCGCCATGGTGTTTCAATCCGACGGGTTGGCTGAGGAGGCCATCAAACTGCCGCCTCCGGTCACCAAGGGCGGCATGGCTCTGACAGAGGCTTTACAGGCGCGGCGCACGGTGCGCCATTTCGCCACCCGACCCCTGGATCTGGCGCAACTCTCCCAACTCCTTTGGGAGGCCGACGGTGCCAGCGACCCCCAAGGCCACCGGACCTCGCCGTCCGCGGGGGCCACTTATCCCCTCAACCTCTACGTGGTGGCGGGCGAGCGGGGTGTGGCAAATCTGCCTGCTGGAACTTACCATTACGAAATTGCGGCCCAGGCACTTGCGCCTCTGGCCCGGGGCGACTTGCGCGCTGTGGTGGCCCGGGCCTGCCTCAACCAGGCCTGGATGACCGCGGCCCCGGTGCTGATAGTGATCACCGGTGAATACCGCCGCTGCACGGCCCGGTATGGCCAACGGGGCATCAGGTATACTCATATGGAAGCCGGTAATGTTAGTCAGAACCTGTTTCTGGCGGCCGAGTCCCTGGGTTTGGGCGCGGGAATCGTCGGGGCCTTTGAGGATAAGGCTCTGGCCCAGGTCTTGAAGCTGCCCCCGGCCCACGAACCTCTCCTGGTGATGCCGGTGGGGTATAAACATTAGGGGGAAAAGGCGAAAAGGGGAAGAAAAGGGCAGGGACGAGGCTCCGTGCCCCTGATCATTCCAGAAATATGTAGGGTGGCACTGCCCCACCCGCAAAAGTTTTTAGGTAGTCGCAGGCTTTAGTCTGCGCCCGCACAGGCTGGAAGCCTGTGCCACCAAAACTTTTAAGGTCAGAGGTTCAGCCAATGAAAATCGTGACTTGTCTATTAATGGCCGTATGGTTTACACTGGTCAACCTGGCCCCGGGGTTCGGGGCGGAGGCCATTAAACTGCCGGCTCCGGCCAAAAAGGGCACCGTGTCGGTGGAGGAGGCCCTCGAGGGCCGACGTTCCAATCGGCAGTTTGCCAATCGGCCGCTAGAACTGGCGCAAATCTCGCAAATGCTCTGGGCCGCGGACGGTATTAATAATCCCCAGGGCAAAAAGACCGCGCCTGCGGCCCGGGCCGCTTATGCCGTCGAACTCTATGTGGTGGTGGGCGAGCGGGGCGTGACCAACCTGGCCCCGGGCGTTTACCATTACCTGGCGGCGGATAATGCCCTGGACCCGGTAGCCCAAGGCGAATTCCGTGCGGGTGTGGCCAAGGCCTGTAATTCCCAGGCCTGGATAGAGAAAGCCCCGGTGATTGTGGTGATTACCGGGGATTATGCCCGTTGCGCCGCGAAAAATGGTGAACAAAAGGCCCCGATGTACACCCACATGGAGTCTGGTTTTGTGGCTCAAAACCTGTTTCTTCAGGTAGGGGCCCTGGGACTGGGGGCTGGGATCGCCGGGGGGTTCAATGACAAGGCCCTGGCCCAGACCCTGAAACTTCCCCAGAACGACGTCCCGCTTCTGGTGATGCCAGTGGGGTATAAATAGCTGTCAGGTGTCAGGTTTCGGGTTTCAGGGGACAGGGGTTAGGAAGAATTATCCTTTAATCCCTGTCCCATATTCCTTGCATGAGGCGCACCGTGGGCACCGCCCTCTTTAGATCAATTTTGACACCTGACACCTGACACCTGAAACCTATCTCTTGGCCAAGTGGATATAGGTGCACAGCCCCTTGGCCACCAGGCGGTCGGCCTGGCGCACTTCGAATTCCCCCAGGGAGATGGTGCGGCCCCGTTTGGCGATATGGGCCTCGGCGGTCACGTCCCCTTCCTTCACCGCGCCCAGGAAGTTGATCTTCATCTCTACGGTGTTGATCATCTCTCCCTCAGGCACCAGGCTATAGAGGGCGAAGGCCACGGCTTCATCCGCCAGGGCGGCGATGACCCCCCCTTGCATTAGGCCGATGGAATTGGCCAAATCGGGTTTGAAGGGCAGCAGGAAACGGGCGTAGCCCTTGCCCAACTGGGGCACCTCGATCCCAACAAACTTAATAAAAGGGTTGGCCGCCAGCCGCTTGCGGATGCCGGCTTCCAACTCCGGGGCTAAGGGTTCGATGTTCACTTTCATGGGTATTCTCCAGCGTGGAATCAGAGACAGAAAAAGCACCTTAGGGCTGCCGGGAACGGCCGCTCTCCCAGGGGGATTACCAAGCATAATGTTTCAGGAGGCGGGCACGGAGCCCCACCATTTTCACGTTTTTAGGAAAACCATAGCACAAGCGGGAGGGCGACGCCAGCGTTGCGGCCGGGAGGACTGAAAGGGAAAAAAGCGGCTCGGTTCATATCGCGCTACCCTCAGAGGGCCAGATTACCTATAATATAAAAATGATTTCAGAAAACTTTATCAGGAGTTACCCATGAAAATCGCCATCAGCGGCAAAGGCGGGGTGGGGAAAACCACTCTGGCGGCCCTTTTGATCAATTATTTCCGTTTGCAGGGTAAGAAGGTGTTGGCCGTGGACGCCGACCCCGACGCCAACCTGGCCCTGGCCTTGGGTGTATCCGACCCCGAAAACCTCACCCCCTTGAGCCAGATGAAGGAGATGATCGCGGAACGCACCGATTCCAAGCCCGGGTCCATGGGGGGTTTCTTTAAGATGAATCCCAAGGTGGACGACATCCCGGAGAAATATGCACGTCAGATAGATGGCATCAAACTCATTGTTATGGGGGGTGTTAAAAAAGGCGGCAGCGGTTGCATCTGCCCCGAAAGCGTTTTGCTGCGTACCCTGGTGACCCATATGGTCCTGCTTCGGGATGAGGTTGTGGTCATGGACATGGAGGCGGGCATCGAACATCTCGGACGGGCAACGGCGCAAGGAGTAGATTGGCTCATTATCGTGGTGGAGCCGGGACGCCGCAGCATTGAAACTGCAATGCACGTCAAAGAATTAGCCAAGGATTTGGGACTTAAGAAGGTGGCGGTGGTGGGCAGCAAGATCAGAAGCGCCTCCGACGAGGAGTTTCTCAAAAAGAACCTGCCGGATTTCCCCATCCTGGGGTTCATCCCGTTTGACAACAAGATCGTCGAAGCCGACCTGGAAGGGCGGCCGCCGTATGAGGCGGTCCCGGCCCTGGCGGAAGTGGCCAAAGAAATTGCCGAGAATTTGACCAAATAAGTGGACCGCCAGCGTGTAAGGTGAAAAGGAAGAATGGATTTTCAATATTTCCCGTAAACAGATTTCTCTTTTTCCTTTTCACCTCTTTCCCTTTTTGCCTTTTCCCCCTATAAAGTAAAAATGCCCATTCAGTCCAGCCCCAACCTTACCGCCCGCATGAAAATGCTGGTGGTTTTCGTATTGTACTTCGCCGAAGGAGTGCCCTTCGGGTTTGTCTATACCACCCTGGCCTACTTCCTCCGCAGCCGGGGGGTGCCCCTGGAGCAAATTGGCATCTTAAGCCTCCTGGGGCTGGCCTGGAGCCTTAAGGTCCTTTGGAGTCCGCTGGCGGACCGCTTCGGGACCCGGGCCGCCTGGCTGGTGCCGGCTCAAGTTCTGGTCATCCTCAGCATGTTGGGCCTGGCCCACCTGGCCAGCGCCCCGGTGACCCTGGCCTTCTGGGTCCTGGTGGGGGTCCTCTGCCTGGCCTCGGCCACCCAGGATCTGGCGGTGGACGCCTACACCATTGACCTGTTAGATACCGAGGAACTGGGCATGGCCAACGGTATCCGCATCGGGGCCTACCGGGTGGGCCTCATCGCGGCCGGGGGCGGGGTGCTGATCCTGAGCGATCTGGTGGGCTGGAGCGCCACCTTCGTGGGGGTCGCCATCATCATGGCCGCCCTGACCCTCACCGTCATCGTCTTCAGCCCCTTTCATATGGCCCGGCCGGAAATCGCCCGAGCCCAAAAGGGCAAGGGCTTCAGTCAGATCAAAGAGTCGGTGCGCGGCTTGATGAGCCATCCCCATATGGGGGCCATCATTATCTTCATCCTGACTTACAAGGCGGGGGACGCCTTCCTGGGAGCCATGGTGAGCCCCTTCTGGCGGGACATGGGTTTTTCCGGGACCCAGTTCGGGGTGGCCTCCATCACCGTGGGGAAGATTCCGGCCATCGTCGGCGGGTTTCTGGGGGGCGCCATCACCGCGCGCTGGGGCATCAGCCGGGCCTTGTGGGTTCTGGGCATCTTCCAGGCCTGCTCCATTTTAGGCTATTGGGCCGCGGCCTTGCCGGGCACCTGGCATTACACGATTTACCTGGCCACCCTGGGAGAAAGCCTGGCCGGCCAGATGGGCTCCGCGGCGTTTATGGCCTTCCTCATGTGCCTGTGCGACAAGCGCTTCAGCGCTTCCCACTACGCTTTCCTGTCGATGCTCTTTGGGCTGAGCGGCCGCCTCTGCGGCTATATCGGGGGCTGGGCCGCGGCCTATCTCGGCTACGCCACGTTTTTCTTCCTGAGTTTCTTGCTCGCCTGGCCTGCCTTCGCCTTGCTTCCGCGGATACTGCCGGTGATACGCAAGATCGAAGGGCGAGAGTGATTGGGGGAAGTCACTTTCAAAAGAGCTCTTCGGAAGCGTAAGGGCCTATCGCCGGAAGAAAAGCAGGGGGAGTTAAAGGAAATGATGTTGAAATATACTGTCGATTAGGTTTGGTTAATCTTCTCTAATATCAAAGAAATACCTCCTTTGCTCCCAACCTCTTGAGATTCATAGGTTATTGCATTTCAGTCTGCCGGTGACTATACTAAAAAAATGGCTCAAGAAACCTGGATTGAAGTGCGCGTGCTGGTGCCGGCGCGGATGCAGGAGGAGGCCTCCTTGTATCTTACGGATTTTACCGGGCGCGGCGTGATCATCGAGGAAGAGAACGTCCCGGCTGGCGGCGTGGTCATCCGGGGCTATTTTCGGCCGGAAGAGTATGGCGCCTGGCAGCGTCAGGAGTTGCAGGACTATCTGAAGCGCCTGAGTAATTACGAGCTTTATCCTCTGGGCCTGGAAATTCGCCAGGTGGCGGAGGAGGACTGGGCCGAAGCCTGGAAGGCGCATTTTAAACCCGTGAAGCTAACGAACCATCTGGTCGTCCGGCCGCCTTGGGAGGAGTACGCCGCCCAACCGGGAGAGACGGTTATCATCATTTATCCTGGCATGGCCTTCGGTACCGGTCGCCACTCCAGCACTCTTTTGTGTCTCCAGGCTCTGGAGCAGGTGTGGGACCAGGGCCTGCCAAGCTCCGGCAACCCCTGGCAGGTGTTGGACGTGGGCACCGGCACCGGAATTTTGGCTCTGGCTGCGGCCCGCTTGGGCGCCGAAGTGGTGGCCATCGACCTGGACCCGGAAGCCGTGGCCGCAGCCTTGGAAAACGTGCGCCTGAACAACCTCATGGACCGGATATGGGTGGAGGGCACTCCCCTTACTTCTTTGCGGCAGCGCTTCGCCCTCATAATGGCCAACATAACTGCGCCGGATTTGCTGCAGTTGGCCGAAGCCATCACCGGCAGGATGTTGAGCGAGGGAATTCTCATCATCTCCGGCTTCCTGGCCGAAGATGTCCCCGCCCTGGAAAACCGCTACCAGGGGCTGGGTTTGCACAAGACTGGATTTCTCACCGTTGATGATTGGGGCGCCCTGATTTTTCGGCGGCCATAGGCAGGAACTCTGAAACCACGGCAATGAGCTTGCGGTGCGACAAGGGGAAGCCATGAAAGAACTATTGCATAAGGCGTGGCTGTTTAGTGTCGGGATGGTCGATTTTACCAAAGAGAAAGTCGAAGGCCTGGTCCAGGAGATGGTCCAGCGGGGCGAGATCACTCAGCAAGAAAGCCCTGAAGCCGTCAAGCAATTGCTGGCCAAGGCTCAGGACGCCCAACAGGCCCTCTGGGAGAAAGTCAAGGAACTCACCAAGGCAGCCATCGATGAGATCAATGTGGCCAAGGCTTCGGAGTTGGAGGCCCTGGAAAAGCGGGTGGCCGCCCTGGAAGAGGCATTGAAAAGCAGGGGTTAGGGGGCAGGTGTCAGGTGTCGGGTGTTTGGTGTCAGGATCAGCAGTTTTATCCAAACCCGGACGCTAGCCCCGAAACTCAACCTGAAACCCAAAACCTGAAACCTGAAACCTGATAATGCGCCGTTTCTACGCCCATCCCCGTCAATTTTCCCAGGGCATTGTGACCCTGGACCAGGAAGAGACCCAGCATCTGGCCCGGGTCCTGCGTCTGGGGGTGGGGGCCCGGGTGGAGGTCTGCGACGGCCAGGGAGGGAATTTTGTCGCCAGGGTTGCTACCCTGGAAAGTCGGGGGGCTACGCTCCGCATCTTGGAAAAACTGGCCCCCTGGGGCGAGTCGCCCTTACCCCTGGTCTTGGGGATCGGCCTGGCCAAGGGGGAAGCCCTGGACGAGGTTATCCGCCAGGCCACTGCAATGGGGGTGAACCTGATTTTTCCTTTCATTTCGGAGCGCTCCGAACGGCTTCCACCGGAGCGGGTGGAGCAGCGGCGGGAGCGCTGGCAACGCCTGGCCCGGGAAAGCGTTAAATCTTGTCAGCGCTCGCTTCTGCCGCGCATCGAGCCACCCCAGGATTTTACCACCGCTTTACAAGGGCCGGAGGAATGCAAACTAATCTTCTGGGAAGAAGAGCGGGGCGGCGGTCTCAATTCCTTTCTGAAGCGGCCCCGGCCCAAAGACGTCCGCATTCTCATCGGGCCGGAAGGCGGTTTTTCTGGCACCGAAGCGGACCAGGCCCGGGCCGCGGGTTTTCACGTAGCCAGTCTGGGACCCCGCCGCCTTAAGGTGGCCACCGCGGCGTTGGCCGCCGTCACCATTCTGCAATTCGCCTGGGGAGACCTGGTTTGATGGGCGGCGACCTGCCCTACCGGGATCTCAATTCTTACCTGAAGGGACGGTTCGGCGAGCGGGTGCAGAAAATCACCCTGGATGCTGGGCTGACCTGCCCCAACCGGGACGGCCGCATCGGCACCGGGGGCTGCCTCTACTGTAATGCCCGGGGCTCCGGCACCGGCGCCTGGGACCGGGGGCAGAGCATCACGGCCCAAATGCAGATGGGCATCGTTAGGCTGGCCCGGCGCTATGGGGCCGCGAAGTTTATCGCCTATTTTCAAAGTTTTTCCAATACTTATGCCCCCATCGCCAAGCTCCGGAAACTCTATGACGAAGCTTTAGCCTTTCCCCAAGCGGTGGGACTGAGCCTCGGCACCCGCCCGGATTGCCTGGCCGATGACGTCCTTGATCTCTTGGCCGGTTATGCCCGGGATCGGCTGGTCTGGCTGGAACTGGGGCTGCAATCCGCCCATGACGCCACCTTGCAGCGGATCAACCGGGGGCATGACGTGGCCTGTTTCACCGCGGCGGCCACTCGAGCCGCAGCCCGGGGTTTGGAGGTTGTCGCTCATGTGATCCTGGGGTTGCCCGGAGAGGGACCCCAAGAAATGGCGGCCACCGCTGCATATTTGGGCCGTCTCCCATTGCATGGCGCAAAAATACATTTACTTTATGTTGTAAATGAATCAGGACTGGCCAGTCTCTGCCAGTCGGGGGATTATGTCTGCCTCACCGAAGACCAGTATATCCAGCGGGTGGTGGATTTCATCGAGCGATTGCCTGCTCACCTGGTGATTCACCGGCTCACCGGCGACCCCCACCCCGAAGAACTGGTGGCCCCGGCCTGGTGCCTGGACAAACCTCGGGTACTGCAACGCCTCCGGGACGAATTTGACCGCCGGGGTACTCGCCAGGGGAGTTATTTTGTCAAATAAAGCTCAAACTTTGTGCCAATTCCAGGAACAGGATGGCTGAGATCCAAGAATCGCCACCGCAGGGTTCGGACCGTGTCACCGCCAGCGTTATGGAGGTTAAAGCTGACCTGACCGCCGGGATCACCGAATACCTGGGATTCGGTCCCTCCATGGACAACCGGAAGGAGTACCTGCTCTTCCTGGCGGCTGCCATCCTGGTTTCTCTGGGAATTCTCTCGGCCTTGGGGTACATTTACCTGTGGCCGTATGCGAAACCCTACTACGCCATCATTTCCGATAAGGAAAAGATCAGCGGCCTATTCAAGGCAGCGGGGAATTGGGCGCCTATCGTCTATATCCTGCTTGAAGTTGCCCAGGTGCTCACTATATTCTGGCCGGTGCCGTGGGAAATAGCCGGGGGCTACCTGTTCGGATTGCCTTTGGGGATGTTTTATTCCATGGTGGGACTCACGACGGGAGCGGTGTCGGCCTTTCTTTTGGGGCGCTGGCTGGAAAAAACCTATCTGCGCCGCATTATCGATCCCGAGAAGTTACAGCGTTTTCGTAGACGCATGAGGCGGGAAGGGGCCCTGGCGGCTTTCATAATTTTTTTAGTCCCTGGAGTGCCTAAGGATTTTGTCAGCTACGTGTTGGGCATTACCTCGTTATCATTGAAATTTTTTGTCGTGGCCGCCGCGCTCTTCCGGTTGCCCAGCACGTTCCTCCTTACCCTGCAGGGGGTCGAAGTCGCCAAAGGTAATTACTGGATTTCGGTGGGATTGCTGGGCTGCAATTATTTATTGGCGCTTTTGATATACCGCTATCGTGAGTATTTATATCAATGGATCAAAGCCTGGAATCTGGAAGAATTATAAACGGGTTCTCCCTTCAGGTTATGATAAGCTAAATTCTGCCGCGCTTGATCCCCAATGCCGATGGGTTTGAAATCGATTTAACCCGAGGAGTCTATTGCTACAGTGACGGAAGAGAGTACCGGAATATCCTCGGCGAAGAACCGCTCGTGGTTCTGGGGATTGCTGGCCCTGGCCCTTCTGGGCTTGGTGCTGTTGTTTTTGGGTTTCCATTATCGCAGTTACCTGTGGGGTCAGTTGTGCCATTTCCTTGGCATCTGTACCAACAAAGAGTGGATCAAGTCCACCCTCAAGGCCGCAGGACCTCTGGCGCCTCTTTTCTTCATCCTAATCCAGGCCCTCCAGGTGGTTTTAGCCCCTGTGCCCGGCGAAGCCACCGGCTTCATCGGCGGCTATCTTTTCGGCGCGCCCCTGGGGTTGTTGTACTCCACCCTTGGATTAACCCTGGGTTCGATCCTGGCATTTCTCGCGGCCCGCTGGCTGGAGGAGCATTACATAAAGCGGTGGATTCCCGCGGAAATCCTCCAGAAGTTCGATTTTTTGATGGAGCGCCAAGGAGCCCTGATCTCGTTTATCCTGTTTCTCCTGCCCGGCTTTCCCAAGGATTACCTCTGCTTCGTCCTAGGCTTGAGCCGCATGCCGTTTAAGTTATTCATCCTGATCTGCACGGTCGGCAGGATTCCCGGCACCCTGCTGTTGAACCTCCAGGGTGCCCAGGTCTATAAAGGCAACTATTACAGCACCCTGGCCATCCTGGGACTCTGTTTGGTGCTCATTGGGGTCCTAGCTTATTACCGGGAGGCGGTGTACCGCTGGATCAGGCATTTTGATCACCCCGACCAACCGGCGTCGGATCAAAAGTAATGTCAGGCAGGATCGATCCGCTCCATTGACCTGGACTTCCACAGTAGTTAATTTCGGCTAAAAGCGATTTCGATTAAAGGGGCAGACTATGGCATTGGATCCGAAAGGTGGTTTTGACCAAATCATGTCCATGGCCCGGGGATTTCAGGCCTCCAAAATGCTCATGGTGGCTGTGGACTTGGGCCTGTTTGATTTTCTGGAAGACCCGAGGAGCGCCGTGGAAATCGCAGCCTGGCTTAAGGCGGATGCCCGGACTACTGGCATCTTCTTGAATGGCCTGGCGGCCCTGGGTCTTCTGGTCAAAGGGGTAGATTATTTTAAGAATGGCGAGTTGGCGTCCCGCTATCTGGTCCAGAGCGGGGAAGACTACCGAGGGGCCATCATCAAGCACATGGAACACACCTGGGGACGGGGTTGGGACGACCTCAAAGAGACCGTGCTGGTGGGCCACCCGCCGGAGGTGGACCCGGAAAAGTGGGTGGACTCCCGCCCCCAACGGAACGAAACGGAGGTCCGGGCTTTCATTTGGGGTATGCACGCCATTGCCCGGGACCTGGCCCCCACCGTTGCGGCCAAACTGGATCTAAAGGCCGTACGCCACCTCCTGGATCTCGGAGGCGGCCCGGCCACTTATGCCATCACCTTTGCCCAGGCCAACCCTGGGCTTACCGCTACTGTCTTCGACCTGCCTCTGCCCCTGGAGATTGCCAGGGAAAACATCGCCAAGAACAACCTGACGGACCGGGTGCAGACCCTGGCGGGCAACTTCCTTGAGGATGACATCGGCACGGGCTACGATTTCATCTGGGTCTCCCAGATCCTCCATAGCCATGACGAGAGGCAGTGCAAGCTCATCATCGCCAAGGCGGTGGCGGCCCTTACCTCCGGAGGCCGGTTAGCCATACAGGATTTCTATCTCAACCCCGATGGGGCCAGCCCCACGGGCGCCGCTATGTTCGGGGTGCACATGCTGGCGGTCACCCCCCGGGGCCGGGCCTATACCTATGGCGAGGTGGCGGAATGGATGCAGGAGGCGGGTCTGGCGAAACCCGAGTACATCCAAAGCGGCATGGACGCCAGCATGTTGGTGGCGAAGAAGACGTAAATCGATATTAATATGGAGTGCAACGGCGAAAAGGGCGTATGCTATGGCGCCCTTTTCTTTTTGGGCCTTTACCCCAATAAATCCTCTAACGCTGCGTCGATATCTGGAAAATTGAATTTAAAGCCCGCGTCCAGCAAGCGCTTTGGGAAAACCTTTTGGCCGGTGAGCAGGGTATCACCGAATTCTCCCATAATCAGGCGGATCATAAATCCCGGAGCGGTGACGAAGGCGGGGCGGCTCAAGACCCGACCCAGGGCCTTGGTCAGCTCCCGGTTGCGTACCGGGTTGGGCGCGGTGAAATTCACCGGGCCGGAGATTTCGGGGTGCTCCCGGATGAATTGGAAAGCCCGGACCTGATCCTGCTGGTGCATCCAGGAGAACCACTGAACTCCGGAGCCGATAGGCCCCCCCAGAAACTTACGGAACATGGGGACCATCTGCCCCAAGGCCCCGCCGTCTTTCCCCAGGATGATGCCAAACCGGGTAATAACTACCCGAATCCCCAGACCCTGAGCCTTTAACGCTTCGGCCTCCCAGTTCCGGGACACTTCCCCCAGAAAGCCGGCATCCGAAGGGGAGTCTTCGGTGAGTTCCTCCTCTCCCCGGGGGCCGTAGTAGCCCACGGCAGAGGTACTGCAAAACAATTGGTGCAAATCCCCTTCGGCCAACGCGGTCACCAGGTTGCGCGTGGTGCGGACCCGGCTCTCCATGATCTCTTTTTTCAAGGCTTCGGTCCAGCGGTTAAAAATGGAAGCCCCCGCCAAATTAATAATCCAGTCATGCTCCGGCACCGCCGCCATCCAAGGCCCCTCTTGAGTGGGGTCGCCTGTAAGAAAACTGATGCCGGGTTGGCCGGGGGAGGGGGGACGATCCCGGCGGGTGAGGATGGTGATGGTGTGGCCCGCCTGGGCCAATTCCCGGGCCAGATAGGTGCCCACAAAGCCCGTACCGCCGGTCATAAACACTTTCATGATGGCTGCCCTCCCTCTCTGGTGAGCCGGATTCTCGGGCGGGGTTCTCGATCTAGCGCCCCAGCCTCCCAGGAGATTCAAGCCTTCGCCCGGTTTCAGGAAAGTTAACCATTAAAACCGGTGTGGCAAGCGGCAAAGGCGGGATGCGCTTCGCTATCCCGCGCTACGGGCTTTGTTTTGGTCAGGATGATAGAAAAAAACGGTTTTTAAATGGCCCTTAGTCCCTCAAAACGACCCCCAAAATCGCCGGAAATGGCCGCGCGCGGGCAGATTGGACGGGCAAACCCGGCACATGTGCCGGGCCATTGCCGAGGTACCCTCGCCTTGTAACCGGTATCGATGCGCGGGCTTGCGTGTCCTGGTCGAGTCTATGCCGAGATCGTGCCGAGGTCGTGCCGCCCTGGTCCCGGAGTAAATATCCAACTCAAACAAAAATTAGTCATTAATATCAATGGATAGCCGGCAGCCTCGTGCCGGGACACGGCACGGGTGGGACGGGTTCAACCTGCCAATTATCCTCAGGTTGATTTTAAGTGTCTCACTTCTATCCCGGCAAAGCATAGGGACAGCATAAACCGAGGACCGGGAGGGCATCCAGCAATGATGAGGAAGGTGACGCACTTTTCAGGCGGGCAGGATCAGGGTTGCGCTCATACCCTAAAATATGGCGAGGAAGGATTGATCACGGCTTCAAATCAACACCACGTTATCTTTTTGGAATATTCAAGATACATAGCAGAGAGCGAATCTTCGCCCAGCCGCATCTAACCAAACTTTCGTTCAAAGTGCCAATGTCTCTTACCATGCCAGGAGTTGGTATGTCCGAATGGCTTCCGCCTTTCCTCTTGCTCACAACTACCGATCAGTGCTGGCCAGGGGTCCTTTGGCTCCAGCAAAGAGGAGTCCGGGTTATGATTAATAAATCATTTATTAGAAATTATATAAGAGTAAATTATACTATTATGCCTTATTTGGGGCGATGACCTCTCTTTTGATAATATATATCTTTTTACTTTTATATTTTGATTAATATAGTTATTTTAGACAGTAGGGATTAATTGATTAATCTTTTGTTCAATCCTGTCCGATAGGTTAAGTAAATACTGCCCTTTGAGGTCGAGAAAATAATGGATCCAAGAATCAGGCTGTTTTGGGCCGGGGTGCTTTGTATCGGGATGATCTTGATCTCGGGGTGCGGCTCCCTCGTCACCGCCCGATCGAGTACCTTGCTGGGAATTTCCAATCCTGGTTATCCGCACAACACGGATTATCTGGAGTATCAGAAAGGGCGCCTCACGAAAGCGCAACTGGTGGAACGCCTGCCCCATGTTGCGATGATCGGCGACAGTCTGAGCCGGGATTTTTATGTGTCCTCCATGGTCAGCATGATATGGCGTTCCAAGATGCACCATCGTTGCAACTGGTTTCTCGACACCGACCCGTCCGCCAACAGCGCCTACAGCCTTTATGAGCGGCTTGCCCAGGAAACGCCTGTGGCGGCCTGTGAATATTCGAGCGTGGGAGGATGGGTTGATTCGGGGGAAAGCAGGAAACGCTTTCTCGGGTCCTGGTTTGTCTTCAGTTTCTCCCAACAGGTGGATTTGATTTTAGCGGAGAAACGATTCCCGGATTTGGTGTTGCTCTGGATCGGGCACAACAACTTGCGCTGGACGCGCTCGGTGGATCCCCACCGGCCGGAGGAGATCGAAGCCGGGTTGCAAAAAATGGCCGCCAATTTTCGCAAGGACTATGAGCAACAGCTTGGCCGCCTGGTGGAACGGGCCTGGGAGCAAAAAGAACGGCGGGCCATCATCGTCTTCGGCCTCGTAAATATGAAGAGTTTTTTCGAAGCCCGGGACGCGGCGGAGCAACTCCGGAAAAAGAATCCGAAGCTCTATCCCTATTTTGATGTGGTTCTTCAGCGCTTCGAGTCCACGAAACCGGAGTATCGGGACAATATGGTGAAGCTCGCCCTGATGTACAACGAGGAGCTGCGCGCCATGGTTGGTGATTTCAACCGGAAATTGGGCGGCGATTCACCGGTGCGCCTCGAGTACTCGGACGCCCTGGCGACCGTTGATTTCAGCGACGTGGAAGTGCTTCAACCAATTGACGCCTGGCATCCTTCTGCCAAAGCACACAACATGCTCGCTCAGGCCGGGTTTGGCGCCCTGCGCCCCAGCCTGAATTTCCTTGGAATCGTGCCGCTCCAGAAAAATGCTGATTTAAGGTAAGACTCATCGACCGAACATTTTTATGATCCGTAAATAAAGAGGTGCCCTTGCCGTCCATCGAGGAACAGATTGCCCAGCTTCGTGCAGCCATCAGCGCCCAGGAGACGCTTCGGCCCACCCTTGGCGATAGCGTGGTTGAGATCACCCTGCAGGCTCTGCGCACGCAGCTTGACTCCCTGCTCTCCGAGCAGAAGGAGGCAGCCCAGCCGCAATCAGGACAGTCACCAGAGGCCCTGCTCGCACAGCTCCAGACCTATGTCCCGAAACAATTGGCCGACAAAACGCGCGCCGCAGGGCAAATCGAGGGCGAACGCCGACAGGTCACGGTCGTTTTTGCGGATATTTCCGGCTTTACCGCCCTCTCCGAACGGCTCGACGCCGAGGACGTTGCCGGTCTCGTCAACGACTGCCTCAAGGAACTCGCCCTGGCGGTTTACCAATATGAAGGCATGGTCGACAAGTTCATCGGGGACTGCATCATGGCCGTGTTCGGCGCTCCCATCGCCCTGGAAGATGACGCGGAAAACGCCCTGCGCGCCACCATCGCCATGCGCGAAAATCTCCAGAAATTCAACCGTCGCTGGATCGAGAAACTGGGCCAACCCCTGGACGTGCACATCGGGGTCAACACGGGGATGGTGATTGCAGGTAACATCGGAAACGACCTGCGGATGAGCTACACCGTGATGGGCGATACCGTCAATGTCGCGTCACGGCTGGAGGGCGCCGCGCAAGGGGGCCAGGTTTTCGTGAGCCGCAACACCTACCGTCTGACCCGCGGCGCCTTTGCCTTCCAGGAAATGGACCCCATCAAGGTCAAAGGCAAACGAGATCCGTTGACGGTCTATGAGCTCCTCCATGCGAAACTGCACCCGGACAAGGCCCGCGGAGTCGAAGGCTTGTCCTCCCCTCTCGTCGGCCGCGCTGCGGAGCGCCAAGCGCTGGTTGAATGCCTGGAAACACTCCAAACCGGCAAGGGGCAGGTTGTTGCGATTCTTGGCGAGGCCGGGATTGGCAAGAGCCGCCTGCTCGCCGAACTCCGCCAACGTGAAGGGAAGGACCTGACCTGGCTTGAAGGCCGTTCCTTTGCCTTCAGCAGGTCCCTCGGTTACGGGGCGTTTTTGGACCTCTTGCGCCGTTATGCCGGTATCGCCGACGAAGACACGGAAGCCGACGCCGCCGCCAGCCTGAAAGCGCGTCTGCACAGCATTTTGCCGGGCGATCTGGAGATTTATGCCGTACTGGCGCAACTGCTTTCCATGCGCCTCGACAGCCAGGAGACGGCTGCCGTCGGCTCCGTCACCGGTGAAGACTTTCGCAATCGTTTATTTGCCGCATTGGAGCGGCTGCTGCTCGCGCTGGCGAAACAAAACCCCGTTGTCGTGGTGTTGGAAGACTTGCATTGGGCTGATCAAAGTTCGCTGGAACTGCTGGAACATCTCTTGCGGCTGATTACTCAAGCCCCCATTGCCTTCGTATTGCCCAGCCGTCCGAAACAGGAATCATCGGGAAACTGGGAAAAACTTGATCCGGCACTGGAGGGGTATCGACCGTATCTTCTGGAAATCACCCTCAAGCCATTATCCGGCGAGGCGAGCGCCAATCTGGTGCGCGGACTTCTCGATGGCGGCATGCTGCCAAAAAAACTATCGGAGGTCATTCAGAGCAAGTCGGAGGGTAATCCTTTCTTTGTCGAGGAGGTCCTCAGGTCGCTGATTGAGCGCGGGATTCTGGCGCGTGCACATGGAGTCTGGAAAGTCACCGATCTGATCGAGAACATCCAGGTGCCTGACACCCTCCAGGGAGTGCTGCTTTCCCGTCTGGATCGCCTTCACGAGGAAACCAAACGGGTGATCCAAAAGGCGGCTGTCATCGGGCGCGTCTTTCTTTTCCGGGTGCTCGAACACATGGCGCGCGAGGAAACCGAGTTGGAATCCCAAATGGCCTTGCTCGAAGACGCGGCTCTGGTCCGGGAGCGGGCGCGTGTGCCTGAAATTGAATATGTCTTTCACCACGCCCTGGCGCAGGAGGTCGCCTATCAAACGCTTCTGGCTCCAGCGCGCAAACTTCTGCATCAAAAAGTCGGGGAAGCGATGGAAGCCATTTTTTCTGAGCGGATTGACCAGCACCGGGCTCTCCTGGCCTATCACTTCTTCATGGGGGAAGACTGGGAAAGGGCCTTCGAGTATTCTGCCGGCGCCGCGGACGCCGCGGTACAGCTCTACGCCTACGCCGAGGCTCGCGAACATTATCATCGCGCCTTGGACAGCCTCAAAAATCTGCCCGATAACGCCTCAAACCGTCAAAAGCAGGTGGACATAAGTATCCGGCTGGTGGGTGCCTCTCACACGGCTGAATCGCCTGAAAAAAACCTGGCGATTTTGACGGAGGCCGAAAACCTGGCCGCCGCGCTGGCGGATGAAGCGCGCCTGGCGCGCGTCCAGCTTTGGATCGGCAGGGTGCATTATCTGGCAGGACGATTGCCGGAGGCAATTTCGTATTTCCAAAAGGTGCTGGCGGTGGCTCCAGAATTTGGCGATCCCGAGTTGCTGGCCCTGCCGGGAGCCGTCATCGGACGCGTTCTTGTCGTGCAAGGCCAGTTTGCAAAGGCCCACCAACTATTGGAAAGGAGCATACCCCTTCTCGAGGCCAACAAGAACCGCCACGAGCTGTTGTTCGCCTGCGTGTACCGCGGGGTTTCCCGAACCTGTCTTGGCGATTACGCCGCTGGAGCCGCTGAACTCGACCAGGTCCTGAAAATGGCCCAGGCCAGCCGCAATCAAAACGCTGAAGCCATGGTACACACGGCCCTGGCCATGACCCGCCTCGTCGCCGGCAAATACCCTGAGGCCATGGGAGCCGCCCAGGCTGCGCTTGCGGTTGCGGAGAAGACCGGCGACACGATGTTTTGTTACTCCAGCAATTCGTTCATGGCATGGGCGTTGACGGGATTGGGAGAGCATCGGCGTGCCCTTGAACATTGGGCCGCCGCTCATAAAGCCCTCCGGTCTTTGGGCGGCCGCATTTTGTTCACTGATTGGTGGGTTGCCATCGAAAGCGGCACCCTGCTTGGAGCAGGAGATATTCCTGCCGCTCTGAAAAAAGGCGAGGAAGCCCTAGCCATGGCCAAAGCGACGGGCAGCCTCATTGCGGAGGCTTTGTCCGAAAGCGCCATCGGCAATGCCCTCGCGGCCAGCCCCACGCCAGACCATAAAGATATCGAAGTTCATCTGGCAAGAAGCCTGTCGTTGCTGGAAAGCATTGGCGCCAAATTCGATCTGGTGCGCGTTTCGCTGGCGCTGGGTCGGGTCCGCATCGGGCGAAAAGATTGGGAGGGCGCGTCAGAACTGCTGCGGCAGGCCTCCGCCCTGGCCTCCCGATGCTCGCTCCAAATGGAGGAAGCACAGGCACGGGACCTATTGAAAGAGATCGAGGCAACCCGGGTTCAGGATTCGGCCATGTGAACGAGGTTTTGAAGCGGTTCGCCTTGCGTAAATCACTTGATATTTTCCCAGTTTTTGTGCCTCCCCGAATAATTCGATCGCTGTGGTACCGTAATGGCTTATGGGCCATTGTCGGTTAGAGCCGTTTCTGCTATCAAGGCAGCATGAACAGCGTCTTCGACCTCATCCGGAACCTCCGGATCGCCCTGGGATGCATTGGCGAGCTGCTTGGTTACCAGCTGCGTTTCGTCAGCGTGTTCCTCCGGAGTCGGACCTCGGTGGCCGCCCTGCTGTCAGCTGGCATGTGCAAGCGGAGGAAGGAAAGGCTGAGGGCCGATAGACCTCGTAGCGGATTACTTGCCATTTCAGACACTTTTGGTTCATGAGTGTTTAGGCTGCGATTGCTCTTTTAATTACCTTATATGAGCGCCACGTGAGACCTCTGCGAAAGTCCCCCTTTCTGTCATTCTGAGGGAGAAAAACGACCGAAGAATCTCATAACTCAGCGAAAATACGAGATCCTTCGCTGCGCTCAGGATGACAAATTACCTATTCGCAGAGTTCTCCACTTGTTATAAGGCCTACCAGCGCTAATCACGCCGGGAGGGCGTGTTGCTTGCCCATCTCTCGGGCTCCCAGCGCGATGATGATATAGGACCAGCCGCTGAAGATCATTTCGATGGCCACGAACAAGCCGATCACCCAAAATCCTGATATCGGCCACTGGGCCAGGATCATGAAGCCCAAGACAATGGCGGCAATCCCCCCGATGAGGGGCCAGACCCAGTTTTTTAGGCCGCGGTGCTGGAAGGCCATGACAAGCCGCACGATACCGACGCCGATCAGGACCCCGCCCAGGAGCAAGGTGAGCATGGTGGAGGCCATCAAAGGATTACCGAAGATGATAACGCCGGCCAGTACATACAGGATGCCGATGACCACATGCCACAGGATACTTTGCCAACCCCGGCATTTGAAGGCCTGAAAAAGCTGAACCCCGCCTCCGATGACCAAGAAAACCCCGAAGATAAGGACAGTGCCCAAAGTCAGCCAAAAGGTCATGCCCAGTCCGATGGTTCCCAGGACCACCAGGAGGATGCCCTGGGCCAAGAGCCAGCCCCAGTTATGGATGAGGTCCCCCAACACCTCAGCCGGAACCAGGGCCTGTAATGATGCGCGGTCATTTGTCATGCATTCACCTCTTCAAATATTTTTTGGAGTATATAACGGCTGCCTGAATTCATGCCGTTGGCTGATTTTTTAATCCCCCTAATAATGAAATGCGTTCAAACAGGTAAATTGATAGCTGTAGGTTTACCGTGAAAACCAAATCCCCCTAAATCCCCCTTTGCCAAAGGGGGACTTTAACTCCCCTTAGAAAAAGTTTTTATTCCCAGTTGCGGTAAAATGACTATTTTGGGTAGCCGCAGGCTTGCGTCTGCACAGGCGAGACGCCTGTGCCACCATTTGAAGGCGAAATGGTATTAGAGTATTCCTCATTACGGAAAATCTTTTGGCAATCAATCTATGCTCAGAATATAAGTGCTCTCTATGGTATCGGCAAATGGCAGCGGAAGGTTAAGACAAAAATGAGCAAACGCCTATCGCCGGGACCAGGGCTCGTCCAACGAATGGCTTTATTTATTGCGGACCCGGAGCGCCGACATTCTTTTTGATAAACTCAGTTGCGCCGCCGGGCTCCAGGAACAGGACCTGGCTGCTGTCGTCATAAGCCAGGATTTCGGCGTAGCGCCCCCAGTCGATGGCGGTATCCAACTGGCGTTCCGCTTCTTCTTCGTGGAATTCCAGTTCCAGGGCCTTCTGGATTACGTCCCATTCCAACTGCTTTTTGTCGGTGGCGCGGAGCATGGCCAGGAGCCATTTAAACAGGGGCAGGCGACGAATCCGGGTGGCGAAAATCTCTTTGCGGGAGCGAATACTGGCCTCGGCAAAGGTCTCTCCCAGGGGATTCAGGGTGATATCGCCGTAAGCGATATTGGCAAAACCCAACAACTCCGCGGTTTCAATGAGGCGCAGGAGATCGTCGGAATTGATCTGAAGTTCCCGGGCCAGGGCGTAAATGTCCGCCCGGTTGTTGGGCATGGCGTCCAGGTGCTCCAAGAGCCCCGTCAGGTCGTCGATATTGATGTGGGGCAGGGCTCGGGTGCGCCCCGGTTCGCCGGGCGCGGTGCCCAATTCCACATGTTCGGGTTGAGTGTGGCCGGCCAGCACCATGTAAACCCGGTCCACCAGGTTGAGAAATTTTGGGTCTTTGCGCTGCCGGGGATGCGGCAAATCAACCTTCATATTCATGATGATGCGGCCGGGGTCCTTATCCATTACCAGGATGCGGTCTGCCAGGAACACCGCTTCTTCGATGTTGTGGGTGGCCATGAGGATGGCCCGGGTGGGGATGACGCCGCCGGTCCATAGTTCCAGCAGCTCACCCCGGAGGGACTCGGCACTAAGGACGTCCAGGGCCGAGAAGGGTTCGTCCAGGCAAAGCAGCTCCGGTTCCACCGCCATGGCCCGGGCAAAGCCCACTTTCTGGAGCATGCCACCGGAGAGTTCCCGTGGATAGGCGTTCTCGAAGCCGTCCAGGCCCACCCGGTCCAACAGGTCCAAAGCCCGAGTGGTGCGCAACTTTGGAGGCACGCCTCTGGCCTTGAGGGCCACTTCCACGTTTTCCTGGACCGTCAGCCAGGGAAACAGGGCAAAGGTTTGAAAGACGATGGTGGCATGGGGATTGACTCCTTGGAGGGGGACGCCCCGGTAGAGCACCTCTCCGGCGGTGGGGGCCTGGAGCCCCGTGATGATGCGCAGCAAAGTGCTCTTGCCGCAGCCGGTGGGGCCCATCAGGGTGGCAAATTCGCCATCGTTTAAGGCCAGGTTGACATCCTGAATGGCGGTAAAGATCTGTTCGCCGCCACCGAAAATCTGGTTGATATGCCGGAGTTCCAGGAGGAAGCCATTTTCGTCAGCCATAGATCACTCCATCCGATAGCGTTCTTCGGCCAGGCGGTACAACCTCTGCCAGAAAAGCCGGTTGATGGTTACCACGGTCAGGATCAGGGCGAGGGTGGCGGCCAGTAACAAGGGAAAATCGCCGGTCCCGGTGGCTTCGGCAATCAAGGCCCCGACCCCGATGGTGTGGAAGGTCTTGCCGCCGAATTGGGTATATTCCGCCACAACGCTGGCATTCCAGGCCCCGCCGCCGGCCGCGATGGCCCCGGTGATGGTATAAGGGAAAATAGCCGGCAGAATGAGGGTACGCCAGCGCTCCCAGCGGCTCAATTGCAGCAAATCCGAGGTATACCGCAGTTCCCGGGGAATGGCGCTGGCTCCGGCGATAATGTTAAACAAGAGATACCACTGGGTTCCCAACAGCATGAGTAATATAGCCGCCACATCAAGACCCCCGGGCCAGCCTAACACGAGGAGGAGCAGGACCGGAAACAAGGCAGTGGCAGGCAACGAGGCCGCGATTTGCACCACCGGTTGGAGCCAGGAAGACAGGCGCGGGTTGCTGCCGATGGCGACGCCCACCGGAATGGTCCACCCCAAGGCGATGAGGAGCGCTGCAATGACCCGCAGCAAGGTGATGAACGTGCCCAAGGCGATATCACCCCATTTTTCCAGTGGCAAGGTCCAGAGCATTTGGGCAGCCATGAAGCTACCATAACTCACCCCCAGAAAGGCAACCGCCAATAAAAAATACCAGATCCAGACACGCTGGCGCTTCGGCCTCTCTGTGGCCGCATTAGCCGTGAATGAACGGGATAGCCATTCATCCAATCTCCTTAAGGGCGGCTCCAGCACCGCGCCACTCAGGAAATGCAAGAGCCGGGAATTCCTCAAGGCGTTGTAAAACCAGGACGTAGGTGGGGTAGCGCCTTCAACCATAGATATGGTAAACCGTTCGGACCAGGCTAAGAGAGGCCGCCATACCAGTTGGTCCAGGGTGACGATGATGAGGACCAGGGCTCCCAGTCCCCAGGCTATATACTCATAACTCCCCTGATTAGCGGCCTCTTGAAGGTAGGCGCCCAACCCCGGCAGTCGAAAGTTCCGATCCCCCACGCTGAAAATTTCCGCAGCCATCAGGAAAAACCACCCCCCGCCCCAACTGGCCATGCTGTTCCAGATCAGGCTGATAGCGGCAAAGGGCAGTTCCAGGGTCTTAAAGCGCAGCCAACCGTTAAAGCGGAAAATGGTGCTGGCCTGCTTCAGATTGCGGGGAATAGTAGTCAGAGATTGATACCAGGCGAAAGCAATATTCCAGGCCTGGCTGGTGAAGATCAAGATAATGGAAGACAACTCCACCGCCCAGGGTGTGGGTAAGACGGCGCTGAAGCTCAAAAGGGCCACCGGAAGGAATGCGAGGATGGGCACGCTTTGGAGGACATCGAGAAGCGGGATCAGAAAACTTTCTGCAGTGCGGCTCCGGGCGGCCAGGTAACCGAAAACCATGGAAAATATAATGGAGAGAATATAGGCTGCCACCATGCGCCCCAAGGAGAGGCCGACATAATAAGGCAAGAGCCTGGGGGCCAGCTCAATTTCCGGACCCTTGACGACCGCCGGAGCCCCCAGCCCGATACGGATGCCTAAGTAAAGGAGTAACGCCAGGCCGACGAAGACCACGCCATCACCCCAGGTTAAGGGGCGCCGGAGGGGTTTGGCAATTCTAAACTGGCGAGACGGCTGACTCATGAGACTGACTCTAAGCAATTAAAGACATTAAGTAAATGGAAAAAGCTAGAGGAAATTGCCGGGTCTTATGATCATTTCAAAAGAGCCTTTTGCAAGAATGCCGAGCAATCGTGTAGCCGCAGGCTTTGCCGGGAAAACCAAATCCCCCTAAATTCCCCTTTTTCAAAGGGGGACTTTTAAAACTCCCCTTTCAAAAAGGGATGGGGGGTTATCCTCAGGGGTGGTAGCTTTCGGCCATATATGTTTCAATCTGCGTCGTACAGGCTGGAAAGCCTGTGCTACCAGAAAAAGGGTCTGGAATAACAAAAAGGCCTCCCACGCGGGTGGAAGGCCCTATCAGGCTATGGGCAATTGACCTTCCTCACACGTGGAGCTTCGGCACTGCATAACGTAGAGTCGATACACTCAGCCACATTAAGTAAAACCTTAAGCCGGCAATACCTGTTCGGCCCATTGGCGTCTCTCGACGTTTCTGGGCAGTGGCCTGTATTTATGCAGGAGCCTCACCTAACTGAGGTAACCTTAATGTATGCCAGGCAAAAATTTCTGTCAACGGGAGGAATCTTGATCCAAAAACCCTTATGATTAAATAACGATAAAGTAACCATAGCCTCATCAAATGCCTGGCAGAAAACTTTAGGGACGGCGCGGCTGACCGCAGGTTTGATATCAGGCCGTTTACCCTTTATACTTAACCTTATGATGAAGAGGATAAAGAAAATTATCCAGGAGTTCCCATGCCCTTAAAAGGCATTGCGTATCGATTCATAATGGCACTAGCCCTGGTGGGGTTTTTGGTCTCCCCCTGGCCGGTCCGGGCCCAGGCGGTTCATCCGGAAAAGCCGGAGGGCGGAATTGCCTCGCCCCAGGCCCTGCCCCAGGGATTTGAGCAGGGGATTGCCTGGCTCCAAGAGAGCCTCAAGGCGTGGGAATCCCGTGTGGGGGCTGCAACCACAGAACTGGCCCGGACTCAAAAGGAACTGGAAAATCTCCAGGTCGCGGTGGCTTCTCTGAAGGCCACCATGATCCTCCAGAAGCTTCCCTTGCCCCAGGTCCAAGCACTTTTGGTTACCTATACGGATAAGGAAAAGGACCTCAAGGCCAAACTCAATGAGCTGGGCCAGGAGATTGAGGCCCTGAAGCAGGACCAGCAAAGCCAACTCACCGCGGAGAATGCCCTGCGGGTGCAGCTCACCATTATTCAAGCCAACAATCCCCAAGCCTTGACTCCGGAATTGCAGCGATCCTTTCTGAGCTATCTGAAGCTGGCGGGAAACCGGGACCGGCTGGCGGACCAAGTGTTAAACTTGCTTGTACAGCGGCGCCAACTCCTCCAGAAGGAAAAAGAATTAATCGATGGAATAACTCCACAGTTGAAACATTTGGAGGATAGTTGGAAGGCCGAACTCCTGAAGCGTCCGGTTCAAGCCGTGACTTTCCGGGAGCAGGTGGTCCGGGCGTGGCAGAGCCTGGCCACCATACCAGCCCGGGGCGGGGAGTGGCTCAATGAACAGGTGGAATCAGGCCGCCTGAGCGCTTTTATCTGGCGGCATCTGGCCCCCATCATCGGCTTGCTCAGTTTCATCTTCCTTATGGGCTGGAGCACCCGGCGGCTCAATAATCTGGTGACCCGGCGATTCCAGGCCTGGCGGGTGCAGACGGACGATTTCCATATGCTCCCCGTGTATGTCGTGGGACATATCTTGATCGCCAACCTGTTTGGTCTGGGCCTGATTTTGTGGGTGGGTCTGTTCTTTTGGACCCTCAATCTGGTTGGTTCCGCTCCGGCCCAATTGATTCTTTCTGCCCTGGTTACCCTGTGGGGCTTACGCCTGGCCATGCAGTGGGTGCAAGAATTTTTTGCCGGCAAGGCGGCAGGTGGGGTGCTGGCCCTGGATCAAGATGTCGCCAGGTTTTACCGCCGCTCCCTGAAGTTCTTTCTGGTCTATCTCTTCCTGGGCTGGTTCGGACTCAAGAGCGCCGGCCTGCTAAATATTCCCGAACCAAGCCGCTTGTTCCTGGAACACTTCTTTTGGGTGGGCGTCATCATATGGGGCTGGTGGCTTTTGCGCCGCCACTACCTCACCAGGCTCCTACCTGAATTGTCGGAACCCACCTGGCTGCACCAGCCGGTGGTGAGTCTGTTCCTGCGGGGATTGTTGGTGTTCCTGCTGACGCTTATCATTCTGGCTGATCTCCTGGGGTTCCAGAACCTTTCCTTATATGTATCCCAGGCGGCTGCCGGGAGCGTGTTGGCCGCGGCAATCCTGTGGTTCCTGTGGCTGATCGGGGAGACCAGCATTCGCCATCTCCTACATCCGGAAGGAGGCCGGGCCCTCTATCGTTATCCGGATCGGGCGGAGCTGATCCAGAGAATTTATCACCTCAGCCGTTGGGTCCTATCCCTCGTCCTGGGCGTAATCGTCGTGGTGGTCTCCCTGGAATTCTGGGGGATCACGCCGCACCAAATCGCCTGGAGCTTTCAATGGGTCACTTGGGGCCCAACTTTGGGGTCCGTCAAACTGACCACTCTGAGTATCCTGGGCGTCTGCCTGGCGATCTATTTAGGGTTCTTTTTCTCCCGGATGATACGCGGCCTGATGCTCATCCACATCTTTCCCCGCACCGCCCTGGATAAGGGGGTACGCTACACCATCTCCACCACCCTGCACTACGTTATCCTGATCCTGGCGGGGATGATCGCCCTGAACATTCTGGGATTTCCCTTGACCAATCTGGCTCTGGTGGCCGGGGCTCTGGGAGTGGGAATCGGTTTCGGGCTCCAAAACATCGTCAATAATTTCATCAGCGGCCTCATTCTCCTGTTCGAGCGGCCCATCAAGGTGGGGGATACGCTGGTGATCGACGGTCAGTGGGGCACGGTGAAGGAGATCCGGGTTCGGAGCACCATCTTCGAGACCTCCGACCGCTATATTCTGATCATCCCCAACTCGGAACTGGTCTCTAATAAGGTCCTTAACTGGACCCATTACGGCGCGGGCATTAACCGCCTCACCTTACAGGTGGGGGTCTCCTATGGTTCTGATGTGCGCCAGGTTACGGAGTTGCTGACCCAAATTTGCCGGGCCAATCCCCGGGTGGTAGCCGCGCCGCCGCCTCAGATTTATTTTGCGGTCTACGGCGATAGTTCCCTGGATTTCACTATCTGGGTGTTCGTGCGAACGCCCGACGACCGCATTCCCGCTACCCATGAGCTGAACAGCGCCATTTTCGAAGCCTTTCGGGAGCACGGAATCGAAATCCCCTTCCCCCAACGGGACCTCCACATCAAGGAGTGGCCGGAAACGCCGGAAAGAAAAGGCTAGGTTGGTGGGCTTCCCGCGGGTCGAGGCAGGGTTCAGGGAAGGGTAGGGGGGTTACCGGAGGCGGAAGTCGGGTGTGGGACAGCGCAAGCTGCCGGGAGTAATTGAATTACTCCTTACTCCCCGTCCGGGGATTTGGACTTAAGGGACCGGACCTCGATGATTTTGGGCCGAGGACGGCGGGGGACATCCGGAGCCTTTTCCGACTGGAGCTCTTCTTGCGTGGCCTCCTGCTTGCCCCTCTTGGCCTTTTTCTTGGAGGTGTCGGGGGCTACCTTGCCGCCCACGCTGGGTCCGGCATAACTCCCCATTACATTGGTGACAAAGTTCTGGGTTTCGTTGATCGGCGGGACGGTCCCGCATTGGGCCACCCGCTCCGGACCGGCGTTATAAGCAGCCACGGCCAGGGGCACATTGTGCTGAAAGCGATCCAGGCAGTGACGCAGATAGTTCACTCCGCCGGCGATGTTCTGCTCCGGGTCAAACGGGTTCTTTACTCCCATCAGGGCCGCAGTCCCGGGCATGAGCTGCATTAAGCCCTGGGCTCCCTTGGGAGAAACCGCCCCGGCATTGAAGCCGGATTCGTGGCGCATGACAGCCCGCACCAGGGAAGGGTCAACCCCGTAAATTTGGGAATATTTGCGGATCAATGCTTCGATCCACGGGTCCCGGGGGCTTATCTGGCCTTTCCAGGCTGCGGGGGTGGAGTGGGCATAAATCCTGGGCCAGACCCGGGTCTTATTATTAAAGATATAGACCTGGACTTCCTGGCCCAAAAGTTCATAGAGGGTATCTTCGGAACCCCCGCTTTTTTTGGGTTTCTTGGAGTCGGGGTTTTCGATGACCAGGTTGCCGTCCTGGGAGAGTATCTTGGGTTCAGCCCAGGCCGAGGCCGCCAGCGCCACCCAAAGCAACGATAACCCCACAATCAATATTCTTCGCCTCATAACTGGTATTTTACGCTAGATTTTCGAATTTTTTCAAGGGCGAAGTGAGTCGGCCCCAACTTTCTCTCCGGATTTGCCTCGATTAATATTAATAATCAATACGTTATAATAGTGCTAAATATCTTTATTAAAGCAAGATTATTTGTTAAATAAGATTTAGTAACCTAAGAATAAATCGTATTCCGTGCCAGCCTCGACCATGGATGGTTTCCCATGCTTCCCCCTAGATCGGACGATAGCCCGGGAAAGTTAAAAACCACTATCCAAGAGCCGAATCTGCCGCCGGCCAGCCCGGAGGCCCGGCCTGTGGCTCGGCCCCTGGTACCGGTGACCCTGGCCCTGATGGCAGGGATTGCCGCCCCGGCCTGGGGCCTGCATCTGACCCAAGCCTTTTTGTTAACCGGTATTCTCATCCTTTGGGTCATCCTGGCGTTCCTCTGGTGGCGACGCCATCCGGCCCGCGTGCTGCCGCTGGTCTTTTTCTGGCTCCTGGGGGTGGCGTTTTATCAGCAGGCCTGGCAACCCCAGGTTCCTGCCGACAATGTCTTTAATCTGCCTCTGAATCAGAACCTGACCATTATGGGCCACCTCAACCGGCCCGGCAAGCTGGGGGACCGGGTCCAACTCTTCATGAAGGCTGAGGCCTGGCGGAGCCCCTGGGGCTGGCGACCCGCGTCCGGCAACCTCCTGGTGGCGGCCCCGGATCTGGAACGCCCGCCCATGGGTACCGGCTTGGTGGTGAGCGGCCGCCTCAGTACGCCTGGAATGCTCATGAACCCCGGGACGTTCAACCGTCCCCGCTACCTGGCTGCGGACGGGCTGTTTCGGGAAATCCGGCTACGGGACCCGCACGACCTGACCTTTTTGGCCTCCACTGCGGCCTATCCTTTGGGGGAGAAGCTCCGGGGCGGCATCCGGGAGCAACTGCGGCCGCAGGACCCCGCCTGCCGGGCCATCTTTCTGGCCATGCTCCTGGGGGACCAGGGTGAGATTACCCCGGAGATGCGCCGGAATTTTGCCCGCACCGGCACCAGCCACCTGCTGGTCATCAACGGCCTGCACTTAGGCGCAGTGGCCGCGGTCACCTATTTTCTCTGTTTCTGGCTGCTCCGGCGTACTCCCTGGCTGCTTTTGAGGATCAATGCGATCAAGATTTCCACCCTCCTGGCGGCCATCCCTGTGGTGTTCTATGCCTGGGTGGCGGGAGGGTCGCCTTCCACCCAGCGGGCAGAAGTCATGGTGCTGGTCGGGCTGTTTCTGCTCTTCCTGGGACGGCCCGGGGAGGTTTGGAGCGCCCTGGCCCTGGCGGCCCTGATCGTTCTGAGCCTGTCACCGCTGCGCCTCTTTAGTATCTCCTTTCAGCTTTCCTTTGTGGCGGTGGCTGCCCTTATTTATCTGGTCCCCCGTCTGGTCATGCCGGCGGATACGAGGAAAAAAGAACATCCTATCGTTGGTTCGGTAAACAGTCTCCTGTTCCGGGCCAAGGAGTGGCTGGCAGTCTCGGTGGTGGCCAGCCTGGCCACCGCGCCCCTGGTGGCCGCCTATTTCCAGGTGGTTTCCCTCTTAGGCATCCTGGTCAACCTGGTAGCCATCCCCCTGGTGCTCATCCTGGCTCTGCCGCTGGGGGAGGCCGCGGTTTTCGCCCAGGCCGCTTCTCTCACACCGGTAGCCCAGGGACTGCTTTACCTGGGGCAGCTCCCGTTGTGGGCGGGATATCAGACCATCCATTGGGCGGCCCAGGTCCCCGGCAGCGCCATCGTTATGCCTACTCCCACCTGGCTGGAGATCATCGCGTACTATGTCATATTGGTTCTGATATTTGCGCCGCGGCGCACCTACCTGACCTGGGCCGGGGCCGGCCTGGCGGCGCTGGTCATGGTGACCGCCGCGGCCCTGCCCCTGGCTGCGGTCCCTCAGGCATTGGAGGTCACCTGCCTGGACGCCTATGGGGGGTTTAGGGGGGTGCTGGTCACGCCGGAAAACCAGCGCCTGGTTCTGACCGCAGCCGCGCCAATCCGATGGGGGCAGGCCTCGCCAAAGTGGGGGCCGCTGCCAGGATACTGCCATTGGCGGCAATTTCGCCGCCTGGACCTGGTGATGGCCTTGAATCTGAGCGATGCCAACGCCGGGGAACTGCTCACCCTGGCGGAACAGTTTCGGGTGGGATCGTATTGGTACGGTAGCCGGGGGTGGCAAGGGCCGGCCTATTGGGATTTCTGGAATTATCTGGGAGACCGGGGTGAGGTGCCGCGCTCTCTGGACCGGGGGCATCCTCCCGCCACCCTGGGAAGCGTGGATTTGAAGTATGTGAAGCTGGCCCCGGACGCGGGCCTGGCCCTAGAAGCCTCTTACCAAGGCCGCAGGGTCCTCTTGATCCCCCCGGCGGGAGGGTTGGCGGCCGAGGATCTGCCGGTCCCGGCGGGACCGTTGGAGGTGCTGGTCATTCCAGCGGAATTGGGGGACCCGGACGGGCGCAACATTGTCTTATCCCGCCTGAAACCCCGGCGGGTGATCATTTATGGAGACCCCAGCAGGTCTAGCGCCGCCCGGACCGTCTGGCCCATCCCCTGCCAGTTCACCCGGCAGGGCGCGGTGAGCGTCTATCTTAACGCCTCCGAGGTCTATTCCCGCCAATGGCGGCCTTATGAGGAAATGCCTTCAAACAGGTAAGTTGGCAGCCCGAGAACTCATGGATTAGGCGAGGAAAGGACGTGGCTGAAGCGGTGGCCAAATTGTTTGATGAGTTAACAGACTGAGGTTTTTATGATAATGGTAAATCATATACATCGTTGAGTTACTAAGGTTACAGTTATAAAATTCAAATACTGAAACCCGTTCGATCACAGGAGTGATCCCCATGGATAGCGAAGTCATAGAATTAACGGCCGAAATCGCCGTATCCCACGTTGCCATGACCGGAATGCCGGGATTATTCAGAGCAGCGGAGCGCCATGGCTAAGGATAGAGGGTTTGGTGAACGCGGCACTCATCATAGGGTGACCAGTTAAATCAGTGCTTCAATATCCTTCATCTTAACAAGACTGAAAAGTCGAAAAATCGGAGGAGAAAACCATGGGAGACAAAGGCAAGAAGGATAAAGGCAAGAAGGAAGTCAAAAAGCCTAAAAAAAACAAGCAGAAGGTCGACCCAAAAGAAAAGCCCAGCAATAAGTAGCAGTCCACCCACATGAGGGGCGGGTCAGATCAGCCCGCCCCTTTTGCACTCATAGAGCGCGCGGGTTTAGAGAAATTTGCCTTTGCGCTCATTGGTGGGGCTTTTTCTCGCCAGCACGCCACCGTCTATAATAACCCCTCTCGACGCAAGCGGGCCACGACTGCAACCGTCGATTTGCTCCGGTCCATGGTATAAAAATGCAGTCCCGGCACACCAGCGGCGATCAGCTCTTTGCATTGCTCAAAAGCAAAGTCGATGCCGAAGTTGAGCAGTGCCGGGATATCGCCTTCCGCCAGGGCTGCCAATCTTTGCTGCAAACCAGAGGTGATGGTGGCCCCACAGAGTTTGGCCAGATGGTTCATCATCTTGACACTGAAAATCGGCATGATGCCGGGCACAATGGGAACCGTGATCCCCAGGCTGCGGCAAGCGGCGACAAAATCGAAATAATAACGGTTATCGTAAAAATAATTGGTCAGGATATATTCGGCCCCTTTTTCCACCTTGAGTTTCAGGTACTCCAGGTCCTTCGGCTTGCTCTGGGCTTCAATGTGCCCCTCAGGATACCCAGCCGTTCCCAGACAGTAGGGGTAACGTGGGCGAATAAACTCCAGCATGTCCGAGGCATGGAGCAGGCTGGCGGGATGGGGCTTAAAATCGGGTTGCCCGTGGGGTGGGTCCCCCCGAACCACCAAAAGATTATCCACTCCCAGAGACAGATAGCTGTCCAAGACGCCTTGGATATCATCGGGACCCAGGCCGTAACCGGCAAAGTAGGCCATGACTTCCAGCTTGAGTTCATTTTTCAGGGTGGTTACCAGTTGCCGGGAGCCTTCTCGGGTAGAGCCCCCGGCCCCAAAAGTGACCGAGACAAAATCCGGTTCCATGACCGCAAACTGATCGATTACTCTCTCCAGTTTCTCGTTGGCTTCGGCATTCCGGGCAGGAAATAATTCAAAAGATACGGTCGGCTGCTTTTTCTTCCACATCTCGGTCACTTTCATGGACCTGGCTCCTGAGAATTAAGGTTTTTTAAGACATTAAATTAATCCGAGACCATGTAGGGCCTTGCTACCGCGAGGTTGACTTTAAAAACATCTTGTCCCGAGATTAATCTCAATAGAATCCACTTTTTAATCCAAATTATCCTGTAGAAGGCATGATATCATAGGTTTTCCTGAAAAATAAAACTTTCCTTGTTTCTGGATATCCATTTCTCCGGGAGATCAACAATCTTACCTGGGAGGACGTTGCCTTCGAGAAAAGGACGGTGAGGTTCCATGAACAGAGGCGGATTTTCCTGGAATAGATTGCTCGGTATCTCTCAAGCCAAGGCAAGGCTCAGTCGAAAAATAGGCATCCCTTTGACCAGATCAGGCCGGGAACGCAAATTGGGACCAATGCTGGGTTGTTTGGCACCTGTCCTGGGGTTTATAATGGTTATGGGAATCTTAGTGTGGATTAGATGAAGGACGTGGTCTCAGCGAAAGGGAGAAGTGGGCATGTTTGGGTTACAGAAACTAACTTTTAAAGCTAAAGTAATTATAGTATCAGTGATTGTTATTATTATATCAATGGGTATTGTTTATTTAAAGAATAAATATTCTATCACTGTCGTTAAAATTGATGATTGGGTACTTGTTGCAAGTAACGCTGAAGGTACTTGGTATTATAAATCAAATTCAGTCTATATAGACGACCAAACCAAAGTTATAAAAGTGTGGATAAAAATTGTGTATACAGATAAGGGTAAACAGGAAATTCTAAAAACGAATAAGGAAGATAAATACAAGGATATTGATCGGTCATTAAGTATGGTGTCGATTAATTATCAAAAAATGAAATATTATGAAGATAGGGTTATTTACTATTCTAATTCAGATAATATTATAGGCAGTGATGAATTATCTGTAAAACATATTGATTTTATTCCAAAATCTGTGGGTGATAAATTATTACTTAAAATTCTTGAAGACTACAATATCAAGAGATAATCGGGGGAGCCGATCATCGCAAATACCAGGCTCTCGGAATCGGTTCGGTCACCGGAGATGGTGGCGCGGCCTATACACGAGGTGGTGCAAGCCGGCAGCATACCTACCTTCAGGCGGTGCAGGCAGAAGTGGTGCGATGACCATGCCCCACTTGATGTCCTCGGGTTTTTTCTGCAAGGCGCGTTTGAGGTCCCGCTGCATTCGGATCAAGGGGCCTTCCTGAGGTAAATCCCTGGCCTTCTGAGGCTCTTGCAAAAATGCCGAGGCCGCGGGTTTTACCATGACAAGCCAAATCCCCCTAAATCCCCCTTTTTCAAAGGGGGACTTCGATTCGCACAGGCGAGACGCCTGTGCCACCGAGGAATTTATAAACGGTCAGATAAAATATCAACCTCAACGAGACTTTTGCAAGGGGCTCTTCTGGGTCTCCTTTTAGGGGCAAAAATCTTCTAACCACCTTCATTGACCGGCTGGCCGTTGTGGCCGTTGCCGGATTTGGCTTTGCCCAACGCCTTGGTCAACTCCAGGGCCACGCCCAGACCCTGTTTAGTTTCTTTCCCCATCATCCGGAATATCATCCCGAATGGGCCAACCGGTCTGGCTTCCTCCAGATTCACATTGGCCGGCACGTCCGAAAGTCGGTCGAGAAAATCGATAACCCGCGGATCAGCAAACTTCTTGACGATGCCGTGCATGCGGACAAAGCCGTCGCCGATGGACTCGATGTCCTCGGGGGTATAGGTTGAGGCGAGTTTGGCGTACATATCAACCACGGCCTCAATAGATTGAATGACCACGGGGTCGGAAAACTTCTTGACGATACCGTGCATGCGCACGAAGCCGTCACCGATAACCTCGATATCTTCGGGGGAATAAGCCGAAGCGAGTTTGGTGTACATATTGAGGATAGCCGTGTTGATGCGGAAGATGCCTTTCTGCTCAAGGTCGTCCAGTTTGTCGATGAGATGCGGCACCGCAATTTTCAGCAGAGGTTCCATGTCCTGCCACCAGTCGATGAGGTTCTCAAGCTGCTCCAGGGACCAGGCAATATGCCGGAAACTGAGAAGGAGCCTTTTGAACAGACAGAGAGCGTCCTCCAGTTGGAACCCCGTCTCCACTTCGGCCAGTTCCTGGGTGAGCAGACTGGCCCCAGGGCCTATCAAGAGCGACAGGTCTCGCCCCAAGTCGCTCAGGTTTTCATAAGACCTGATAAAAGGTGATAACTGTTCCTGGAAGGCGGCGGCGCGGTCAAGTTTTGCCTCGAGGCGGTCAAGCCGTTCTAGAATCAGATCATTGGTCATGGCCGCCTCCTCGCCCTAAGCGGCATTTCAATGTCCGGAGAGAGTATGCCCCGCACTTTACCCGCCAAAACGAACTGGGACTCCAGGGGCAGGTGGCTCCCCTTGAGCATCATGTTGTAATAGACCCAGCGAAACATCATCTTGCCGACGTAGTTGGAGAAGCTGACCCCCAAGAGATCCAGGGGCCCGATCCCCGGAAAGGGGAATTTGCCCGGCAACGGTTCGATTTTGTAATTAAAATCGAGAAGGGACCCCTTCTCGTAACCTGTCACCACCATTCAGGTGGCGTGGCCGTCGTAGTCCGGCCGGGGTGGTTGCCCGTCGATCTCCCGGATCAAGTTATCAGCCACCACGTCGGCCTCGTAGTGGGCCACGGCGCCGGCCTTGGAGGTGGGGACGTTGGCGGCGTCGCCGATGACATAGATGGAATCGTATTTTTTGGCCTTCAGGGTGAAGTTGTCCGTGTCCATGTAGCCCATGGGATCGCCCATGCCGCTGTCGATGATGCACTGGGCCCCGAAATTGGGGGGAATGGAGACCAGGAGATCATAAGGAACCTCGTCACCGCTGTAGGACTTGATGACCTTTTTCTCCGAGTCCACCTGGGCCAACTGGAAGTTAGGCGTCACCTTGATGTTCTTTTCTTTACAGATATTGCCTAGAATTTCTGCGGCCACCGGTTTGGTGAAAGCTGCGGAAAGCGGCGTCACCATCTCAATTTCAATTTTGTCCCTGACCCCGTTAATCCCGAAGAACCAGTCCGACATGAAAGAGAACTCCAGAGGGGCCACCGGGCACTTGAAGGGCAGTTCGGCGATATTCACCACCACCCGGCCTTTGTCGAAGTATTTCATTTTCTCCCGGAGAGCCAGGGCGCCTTCCAGGGTGTAGAAATTATGGATGTCTTGACCCCAGCCTTCGATCAGGCCTTCCACTTCTTCGGGAACGATGCGGCAACCGGTGGCGATCACCAGCCAGTCGTAGGGAAAGGTTTCTCTTTTGGTCTTGACTTCTTTCTTGTCAGGATCGATTCCCAGGATTTCATCAAGCACCAAGTTGACCCCGGGAGGGACGAACTTGGTCTTGGGCTTGACGCAGTCTTCCTTGGTGTAGATGCCGAAAGGGATGAAGAGCCACCCGGGCTGGTAGTGATGCTGCCAGTCCTTGTCAATAACGGTGATTTTCCATTGCGACTCGGGCAGTTTCTGGCGCATCTTGGTGGCGATGATGGTGCCGCCCGTCCCATGCCCTAAAATAACCAGCTGCTTCATTGTCAGATCCTCCTTAATATAAGGCTGAACCGGTTCATCCTTCGGCTTCCCTCTTCGGATTGAGTATTGTTAATTTTAAAATAATCAGTCCGGAACAAATTCTCAAGCCGCCTGGGACAGTTTCTGGATCAACGGTCGTTCGGGCTGGGCTTATTAGTTGAAATCCAGCGGGTAACCGATTAAAAGATACTCTGTTATCTCCGGCAGCTAAAAAAATGGTAGGCAAGGAGGATAAGATGAAAAGTTCTGTTGCGTTTCCTTCTTGAAAAAACAACCATCAGAAATTAGATTGACAATATCCGGTTATCCGGTTATAATAAATCTATGAAAAACGAGGCTCGACTCTTTAAGTCCCTGGCGGATGAAACCCGGCTAAAGATCCTCTGGCTGTTGATGGCGGAAGAGGAGCTCTGCGTCTGCGATATTATGGGGGTGCTGGGGATCACCCAGTCCAAGGCCTCCCGGCATTTGCGCTACCTCTATTATTTGGGCTGGGTCACGGACCGCCGGGAGGGGGTGTGGATGAATTATCGCCTGAGCGTCCCCCCAGGCAGCCCGGAAGATAAACAGCTCAAGCTCTTGGCGGACATTCTGAGCTCTCGCCCCGAAGCCCAGGCGCTCAAGGACCGGTTGGAACAGTGGCTGGCAGGTAAAGACCAGAAGGACCGCGCCGCTGCGTGTCAGTGCTCCTGATCAGTTTATCTGGGTCTTTTTTTTTAAGATAATTTTATCTTGACTTACCCGGTTATCCGGTTATAAAGAAGCATCATGAGAGCAGAGGCGCGATTCTTCAAATCACTGGCAAACGAAGGCTGAAGCCGGATGGGCAGAGGCCGCCGCAAAGCCTGCCTGAAACCTAAAAATTTTTAACCTATGAGGTTCTTGCAAAAAGCCGTTTTGTCATCCTGAGCGAAGCGAAGGATCTCAAGGTTTGGTGGCACAGGCTTTCTAGCCTGTGCGGCATTCGCACAGGCTAGAAAGCCTGTGCCACCAAGAGACAAGATTCTTCGGTCGCTTCGCTCCCTCAGAATGACAGGCAGGGAGATATTTGCAAGAGGCTCCTATGATACGTAATAAATCGGTTATACGGATATCAAAGCGATAGGAGCATTTATGGCCGCCACTGTTGCCAAACGTCTGGGGTTCGTGGAGCGCTTCCTGACCCTGTGGATTTTCCTGACCATGGCCGGAGGCGTAGCTTTGGGCTACTTCATCCCGAGCTTCACCAAGTTATTAACGTACTCCCAGGTTGGCACCACCAATATTCCCATTGCCATCGGCCTCATTCTGATGATGTATCCCCCTTTGGCCAAGGTGCGCTACGAGGAACTGCCCCAGGTCTTTAAGGATTATAAGGTCCTGGCCCTGTCGTTGGTCCAGAACTGGATCATTGGCCCCATCCTGATGTTCCTGCTGGCCATCGCCTTTCTCAGCGGCTATCCCGAGTACATGGTGGGTCTGATCATCATCGGCCTGGCCCGCTGCATTGCCATGGTCATCGTCTGGAACGACCTGGCCCAGGGCGATACTGAATACTGCGCCGGCCTGGTGGCTTTCAACTCCATCTTTCAGATGCTGTTTTTCTCCATCTACGCCTATATTTTCGTCACGGTGCTGCCTGCCTGGCTGGGCGTCGCCTCCGGCCTTAAGGTCCAGGTGACTATTTTGCAGGTGGCGGAAAGCGTCTTGATCTACCTGGGCATCCCCTTCTTCGCCGGTATGTTCACCCGCTTTTTCCTGATCAAACGCAAGGGCATCAAGTGGTATGAAGAAACATTCATGCCCAGGATCAGCCCCATTACGCTCATTGCCCTGCTGTTCACCATCGTCGTCATGTTCTCCCTCAAAGGGGAGTACATCGTGGAACTTCCTCTGGACGTGGTGCGCATCGCCATACCTCTTACTATCTATTTCTTCATCATGTTTTTCGTGACGTTTTATATGTCGGCCAAGGCCGGGGCCGGGTATCGCATTTCCACCACTCTGTCGTTTACGGCCGCCAGCAACAACTTTGAGCTGGCCATCGCGGTGGCGGTGGCGGTCTTCGGGCTGCAGTCGGGCGAGGCCTTTGCCGCAGTCATCGGCCCTTTGGTTGAAGTGCCGGTGCTCATCAGCCTGGTGGGCGTGGCTTTACGCTTCCGGCAGAAGTATTTTACGCCGCTGGTGTGCGCGCCAGAGGCCTTGGATGAAAGAGGGTAGGTTTATGTTCAAGACCATCGTTTTAGCCACCGACCTGTCACCCGCCTGGGATGAAATCATAGCCTGCGCCGGAGAATTTAAGGCCCTGGGGTGTAAACAGGTGATCCTGACCTATGTGATCAGCGTCAAGGTCATGGCAGGAATGGAAGGCCTGTTGCTGTCGACGGCCCGGCCTAAACTTACGGCCCAGCAGCGGCAACTGGAAACCCAGGGATTGCACGTGACGCTGGAGACCCCGGTAGGCCTCCCGGCCTATTCTTTGAACGACCTCGCCGGTCGCTATTGTGCCGATCTCATTGTGGTGGGCTCCCATGGCCAATCGCTCTGGCGGGAAGGGGTGCTGGGGTGCTTCACCTGTGCGGTATTGCATAACTCCCAATACCCCGTGTTACTTCTCAATGTACGATTAGAAATGCCCGGCAAGCCGGGCTCGTGTGAAATCTCCCACACCGAGGTCCTCCGTCATGTGCTCTTGCCCACGGACTTTTCGGAAATTTCCTTGCGGGCCTTGGAGTATGTGGAACGCTTGGCGGTTAAAGGACTAACCCAGGTCACGCTGCTCAACGCCCTGGATGTGCCGGGAGGGGAAGCTTATCCCCCGGGCTTCCAGGAAATCGCCACGGGCGCGGCCCTGGACCTGCTGGAGCAATGGAAGCAACGTCTTTTGAAAGCCGGAATTTCCGTAGTTCATGATCGTTTTGATCCGGGGCACCCAATCCCTGCCATTCTCCAGGTTTTGGAATCCCAGGATATTTCATTGATCATCATGGGCACCCAGGGGAAAGGCTTTATCAAAGAGATTTTCCTGGGGAGCGTGGCCCACAATGTTTCCCGGATGGCGCCGTGCCCGGTGCTCTTGATCCCGCCGGTGTCACGGTGATTATGGATATGCTTGATAAAGAAATGCACGGTTTCAGAAAAAGGTTATCGGGGCGCGCCGGATTTGTCTCCTGCAATGGTTTAATATTTTAAAATCCGGATACCCGGTTATTAAGGAAGCGAGTCTGACATTTAATCACTACGCTAAGGAAGGGTAACAATGAAATTTTTACGTGGAACTTGCATCGGTTTGTTTTGCCTGGTGGCAGGTTTTCTGGTTATCTGGCAACCGTGGCCGGCTCAGGCCCAGGGTTCGGCTCCGGCCAAAAGCAAGCCTGCCCTCTATGAATTCGGCGCCAAGTATTGCATCCCCTGTAAAGAGATGAAAGAGGTCATGGCGGCATTGAAAACCAGCCATGGCGACCAGGTGGAATTTCGCATGGTGTATTCGGATGAAGAAAAGCCCCTGTTTGAGAAATACAAGATCATGCTCATCCCCACCCAGGTCTTTTTCGATGCTTCCGGCAAAGAGGTGGACCGGCATATTGGGGCCTTACCCAAAGAAGAAGTCATCCAGAAGCTCAAGGAATTGAAGTTCATCCGCTAACAGAAACAGGAGGAAGTTTCATGGCATGGAGTGAATCTCTGGGCCAGGTCATGCAGACCCGTCCCGTCCTGGCCTATGGAGCCAGCTATTTGGGGGGGGTGATCGCCACTGCCAGCCCGTGCATCCTGGCCAGCATCCCCCTGGTCATCGGCTTCGTGGGCGGTTATGCCGGGGGCAATAAGAAGCAGGCCTTTTTCTATTCCCTCACTTTCGTGGTGGGGTTAGCCGTGGTCATGTCCGTCCTGGGCGCGATGGCGGCGCTGATGGGCACCATGTTCGGCGATGTGGGGACCTACTTGTATTTCGTGGTGGCGGTCATCCTCATCGTCATGGGGCTGCAATTGTCCGGTCTCATCAACCTGAAAATGGGTGGAGCCTCACAGAAATTCTTACCCCAGCGCACCGGCCTGGTGGGGGCCTTGATCCTGGGGATGTTGTTCGGGCTGGTACTGTCGCCCTGCGCCTCCCCGGTGCTGGCGGTGATCCTGACCCTGGCCGCAGTCAAGGGCGAGGTGGCTTACGGCAGCACTTTGCTCTTTGCCTACGCCTTGGGACAGGGGACTCTGATCCTGGTGGCCGGGACGTTCACCGGGGTGATCGAGAGTTACTTGCAATCTAAAAGCGCCAAGGTGGGGACCATGATCCAAAAAGCGGCCGGTGGCCTGATCTTCTTTGCCGGCTGCTACATCTTGTTCCAGGGAATCAGGAATTGGTAATTTTGAGGTAAAACAGGAAAAGTATTTTGCTTCTAAAGGATCACATCCATGAATGACCAACATCCACAAGAGCAGGTGAAAATTGCCACCGAAGCCATCGAACCATCTATCAATCTCTTTGCTAAACTGAAAGCGGCCATCGCTGACCTGTCGGCCAACCAAATCCTTAAGCTGATCTTTCTGGGTTTGGCGCTCCTGGTCTGGTATCCGATTTATAGCAGACTGGTGCCCTTCTCCCTCTGGGTTACCTATGATGTCTTCCGGATCGCTCATGGCACCCACCTGGGCGACGCCGTCTCATTTTTCTTTCTGGATATCCCCAAGGTATTCATGTTGCTGATCCTGGTGATCTGGGGCGTCGGCGTGCTGCGCTCCTTTTTCACCCCCGAGCGCACCCGGACCATTTTGGCGGGCAAAAGGGAGGTTCTCGGAGACGTGATGGCGGCGCTCTTAGGGGTGGTAACCCCCTTCTGCTCCTGTTCGGCGGTGCCGCTATTTATCGGTTTCGTGGAAGCGGGCATTCCCATCGGCGTCACCTTCTCTTTTTTGATTTCTGCCCCCATGGTGAACGAGATCGCCCTGGTGCTTCTCTTCGGCCTCTTCGGCTGGCGGATCGCCCTGATTTATATGTCCATGGGGTTGCTCATCGCCATGGTGACCGGCATGATTATCGGCCGCATGAATATGGAGCACCAGGTGGAAGACTGGGTCTATGAGATTCGCATGGGGAAGACGCCGGCTCTCCTGGAAAAAATCGGCTGGATGAGCCGGATCGATTACGGCCTGCACCAGGTCAAAGATATTGTGGGGCGGGTCTGGATCTATATCATTTTGGGGATCGGGGCGGGGGCAGCGATCCACGGCTACGTTCCCGAGGGCTTTTTAGCGGCCCTCATGGGCAAACAGGCCTGGTGGTCGGTGCCGGTGGCGGTCATTCTCGGGGCGCCGCTGTACTCCAACGCCGCCGGGATAATCCCGGTGGTACAGGCTTTGTTGGAAAAAGGGGCGGCCCTGGGCACCGTGCTGGCCTTCATGATGTCGATTATCGGCATCTCGTTCCCGGAAACCGTCATCCTCCGAAAAGTATTGAAGCCCAAGCTGATCGCGGTGTTTGTCGGCGTGGTCACGGTGGGGATTATCATCGTGGGCTTCATATTCAACGCCATTATGTAATGGCTGGATTCGAGGAGTAAGAGAGTGAATGATCAGAATCTGAAAGACGTCATCAAGGACCGTTACGGCAAGATCGCCCGGGGGGAGCAGACATTCTGCTGCCCCACCTGCGGGCCCACGACTACTGACCAGTGCCTGGCGGTGGGCTATACCGGCGAGGACCTGGCGCTGGTCCCGGAAATGGCGATCTTGGGGGTAGGCTGCGGCAACCCCACGGCGCTGGCGGACCTTAAAGTTGGTGAAACCGTCCTGGACCTGGGCTCCGGCGCGGGCATCGATGTCTTCCTGGCGGCCCACAAGGTCGGTGAGCCGGGCCGGGTTATCGGGGTGGATATGACCGAAGACATGGTGGCTCGGGGGCAGCAACTGGCCCGGGAGCATGGCTTTGGCAACGTGGAGTTCCGCCATGGCGATATCGAGCATCTGCCGGTAGATTCTGGAACCGTGGATGTGGTCATCAGCAATTGCGTGATCAACCTGACCCCGGACAAGCTGGCGAGCTTCACCGAAATCCATCGGGTCCTGAAACCCGGCGGCCGGATACTCATCTCCGACTTAGTGACTTCGGGCGAGCTTCCGGAAGACGTGCGGGCCAGCGCCGCGGCCTGGGCCGACTGCCTGGCCGGAGCCATGGAGAAAGAGGCTTACCTGGAGACCATCCGCCGCGCCGGTTTTGCCGAAGTAACCGCGGTTTCCGAGTCGTCCTATGAGGCTCCGGAGATGGATGAGCGTCTGCGCGGCAAAATCCTCAGCGTGAAAGTGCGCGCCGTCAGAGGTCAATGATGGCGGGAGGAATCGTTAATCAAACTCTACAATCGCGGGTTTTATCTCAAAGAGCAGGTTTGATGGCCAAGGCGGTGGACGAGGTGCTGGAGGAAAAATAGGCATGATCACAGACATCCAAATGCGCGTCAAGGGGATGGTGCAGCAGGGCGGCTTTACCTGAATGGGCTGCCCCGACGCGGTGCGCGCCGAATTGCTCAAGGTAACCGGAGTCCTAACAGTGACCTATAACCCCGAGCAAGATATTTTTTCAGTGAGCTATGAATCCGTACTAGTCAGCCTGGAGACTATTTTTGCCACGGTGTTCGCTGCCGGCAAAAAGATGGGGCAAGAATACCTTCCGGAAACCGTCCTACCATCCCCGGTTGCTTAATCCATCACGGAGCTCATGCATGCCGAATTATAAAAATAAAGTGGAATGGCGCGGGGAGCATCTGGGTTACACCTGGTGCCGGGGAGGTTTCGCACGTTCGAGACATGAAGGACACCATCGCTTTGGGAGTGTTTGGAACTCCGGGGCTCCTGATCAACGATGACGTTAAAGCTGTGGGGAACCTCCCCAGCCGGGAAGCGCTGAAAAAATGGTTGCAGGAAGCTGCGGCGTCGCTCAGTTGAGCAGAGGGAAATATGCGGAAAAACAAGGTCCTGGCCTTTGTGCTCCTTGCTCTGGCTGCATTATTTTTTCAATTCGTTCTGAGCCTGGGGAAGCCGGCTGGATCAAATAAAGGTTGTTGTTCGCCTATCCTTAATTTTTTCAGCAATAATTCTTCAGAGGGTCAAAAGGACGGCAGCCGCTGAGTTCGAAGTTTAGAATTCAATATTGAACGAAACTGCTCGCGCACCAGATTTAGGATTAAACCCGACAGATGACGTAAATAAATAACCGGGGGAGGGGAAATGGCGAAAGGCAAAATCGGTATCATAGGGATCATGGTCCTGGGAATCTTGGGTGCGGCTGTCCTGACCCAGGCCGAGCCGACCAAGGTGAGTCAGGTGGTTTATATCACCAAAAGCAAAGCCTGCGGTTGCAGCGCCAAGATCGTCCATGACGCGGACGCGTTGGTGAACCAGACTTTCACCGGACCGCGGCAGGCTCTGCTGAAGCGCATTGATTATGACACCGACCGTCAAGCCGCGGTGCCCTATATCGGCGAGTACCACCTCATCCGGTTACCGGCCTTGATCTTTCTGGACGCCCAGAACCACATGCTCTGGATGGCTGTGGGGGAGGTGGCGAAAGAGGACGTAGCCGCAAAGCTCTCCCTATTCGGTAGTTGAACCGAATCCCAGCCCGGGTTTATATCAAGCAATACCGCGTTACCCAGGCGCCGGCCCTGTTGGGCCGAGTCATGGGCTGGAAAAAACCGCGGTATTCTGTAGCATTATCGTGGTCATTGCCACCTTCGTCGGCATGGGGTTCGGCTGGCGGTGAAATAAGAAAATCCGGGGAGAGGATTTCAACCCCTCCCCCGGCATAAAATAAGAGGAGGATTACCATGAAAAAATTGCAGGTACTGGGGCCGGGCTGCCCCAAGTGCATCGAGTTGGCCAAGCGCACCGATGAGGCCGCCAAGGTTTCAGGTATGGACTATGAACTGGAAAAGGTCTCGGAGCTCAAAAAGATCATGGCCTTCGGGGTGTTTATGACCCCGGCCCTGGTGGTGGACGGCGAAGTGAAGGTGGTGGGCAAGGTGCCCAGCGTGGACGAGATCAAAAAGATGATCTCCTGAAGGATGAATGCGGATGTTGAAGGTCTTATTTCTCTGCACCGAAAACTCCTGCCGCAGCCAGATGGCTGAAGGCTTGGTAAACCACGACCTGGCCGGACAGGTTAAGGCGTATTCCGCCGGGATCAGACCCAGCCGGGTGAACCCCCGGGCCATCCAGGTCATGGCCGAGTTGGGCATCGACATCAGTCAACACCACTCGAAATCTGTGGACGACCTGGCCGGAGAGCACTTCGACCTGGTGATCACCGTGTGCGATCAGGCCCAACAGCAATGTCCCATCTTTCCCGGGGAATCTGAGGTTATGCACGTGGGCTTCCCGGACCCGGCCAAGGCCACGGGCACGGAGGCAGAAGTTCTCACGATGTTCCGCTGGGTGCGGGACGGCCTGCGGGAACGCCTGGGGTATCTTTTACGGAAGAAACTCGGAGATCGCCGGGAGAAAGATTGATGCAGCCGAAATCGCCTCAGCCTGAACTGAGCCACACCTGCGCTCACCCTGACTGCTATGGTCATGGAGAAATTGACAGGATTCGTCGCCAAGGCTTCCCGATAGCTTTGGGGAGGTGAACCATGTTGTTGGAGAAGATTGATAATTTTGACATCTTTCGCCCGAAAATGGACTCCAGCAAGGAGGTCCTGCACGGCATCGCCACGTTTCAGGCGGACATCTCCCCGGCTTTCCCCTATGTCAATGCCGAATTGGGCGGTTGGGACTACAATCAAGCCAATCAGGTGCTCCTGATCAAGCTTTCCGACGGCAAGTGGATCACCCTGCACCCCCACAAGATCGCCATACGGGGGATTCGGGACCTGGAAGAAGCCAACGCGCTGCTGACCTGGATCCAGGCCCAGATCAATGGCATTTATGAACGGCGGGAATCTATCACGCCGCGCCACGTGAGTCAGGCCGGCCTCAAAGTCATCGAGATTTTGAAACTTCTCCCTATGACCAGCTGCAAGGTTTGTGGTTATCTGACCTGCATGGCCTACGCCGCGGCTTTGCGGGAAGGCGAGATTTTCCTGGAGGCCTGTAAACCTCTCTGGGAAGAAAACTACCGTGAAAATCGGGAAAAGCTCCTAGCCTATCTGGAGAGCTATGGCTGGCGGGCCTTGGACGCGGACTAGGAGCAAGGAGAATTATGCGTATCGATAAATTGGCTTATCGGGCTTTAATCTGGATATTACTGCTGCTGTGCACGCCGATGGCAGCCATGGCCACCATCGGGCCGAAAGCCCAGGTCCCCGAGACCACCCATGATTTCGGCGAAATTTTTGAAGACCGGGAGTTAACCCACACCTTCACCATCAAGAATATCGGCGACGCCCTCCTGGAGATCAAGGATATCGACTCCGATTGCGCCTGCACCGCGGCGGACTCCGACCGGCGCATCCCCCCAGGCGGGCAGGGCCGCATCAAGCTGACCATCGCCCCTTACTCGGTGCTCCGGCAATTTGCCAAGAAAACCAAGGTGTTTTTCAACGACCCGGACCATCCCCAGGTGGTCCTGACCATGCAAGGTTACGGTAAACCTTTCATTGAAATCCAGCCCAGCCACATCATCCGGTTCCGGGGCAAGCCGGGTGAGGAACTCCGGGATCAGGTCCGCTTCATCTCTCACCTTCCCGGTCACTGGGAAATCAAGGAAGCCCGCACCAATATCCCGGATGCCATCGACATCAAGGTCAAGCCGGAAGAGCCGGGCCGGGTTTATGTGGTGGAGGTCCGCAACAAACGGCAGGAAGCAGGCAATTATGCCGGCGTCATTGAACTATTTACCAATTCGGAAAAGCGGCCTCGCCTGATCATGCGGGTGTTCGGGGAGCTTTCCATCCCCTCTTCGCAAGGCCAATGATCCACCATCAGGGGGCAGAGATTGAGATGAGTATTAAACTTAAACCGGATTCATGGAGGCCGCTTAGGAGGAAAAGCCCTGACTCGGCGGTCTTTGGAATGGCGCGCCCGGAGGGATTTGAACCCCCGACACACGGATTCGTAGTCCGTTGCTCTATCCGGACTGAGCTACGAGCGCGTCTTGTTTTTCTTTGAATGTTCGTCCTTACTAGATATTTATACCCCTGGAAGCTGAAAAGGTCAACCGGTTATCAAGGGCTCCGGTTATGGTGGGGTGATTCAGGAAGCTCTGCATTGCATCTCATACCGAGTTGCATTCAAAGAGCAATGTTGGGTAGGCGCAGGCTATAGCCTGCGCCTGCACAGGCGAGACGCCTGTGCCACCGTTTGAATGCGAATTGGTCTCCGCAGGAGCTTGGGTGAGTACCAGGCGGGTTGACCCTGGTGAATCCTATAAAAGAGAGCGGACCCCCGCGGGCCCGCAATCTTTAAAGAAATTAGAAGTGTTGTGAAAAAACAGACCAAAAAATTCTTAAAGCACCCCCTTAGTGGATGGCACCCCGGTGGCCCGGGGTTCCGGCTGGGTGGCGGCGTCCAGGGCCCGGCCTGCAGCCTTGAAGATCGCCTCCAGGATGTGGTGGGTGTTCTCCCCATAGGGCACGCTGATGTGCAGGGTCATGCCACCGTGGATGGATGCGGCCCGCCAGAATTCCTTGAGTAACTGCGGGTCCATGCCGGCGCCCCCTGGCGGCAGGTCCACTTCCAGGTGGAGGAAAGGGCGGTTGCTCAGGTCCACGGTGACCTGAGCCAAGGCCTCGTCCATGGGAACCCGGGCCTCGCCGTAGCGCTTTACCTTGGGGCGTTGAGCCAGGGCCTCCCGAAAAGCGTGCCCTAAGCAGATGCCGATGTCCTCCACGGTGTGGTGCTGATCCACCTCCAGATCGCCCTCAGCCTTGATGGTTAGATCAAAATAGCCGTGGGCCGTGAAGAGGGTGAGCATGTGATCAAGAAACGGGATGCCGGTATCGATGGCCGCCTGGCCCCGGCCGTCCAGTTCCAGTTCCAGGCTGACTTCCGTTTCCCGGGTCTGACGGTGGATTTTACTTAAGGGCATGCCTGGTTCTCCTTGGGTTCGACGACGCTGCTCCCGGTGGCTACCAAATTTAGCTCACGCATTGAATATTTGGGGACGCTACTTTTGCCGAGGTTCCCAACACGCGGTGGCGTTATTATAAATCATGATCCTGCCGTTCACTTCGCACTGCCAATGATCGCCGACCTTACGAACATTTTGCGCTTCCCCCGGGGCTTGCGGCGACAACTCGTCAGGGGTGCCCACGGTGCTGCGCGTATAGCTGGTGGGCGGGGGCTGTTGAATCTGCGACGGTGACGAGGTGCAGCCGCTTCCCAACGTGATCAACAGCGCAGCTGCTAAAGCCATCCCGGTAAAGTGATTCTTGAACTGCATAACGGTAACCTCCTGACCCTGGTGAAGTCTTTGAAATTCCCCAAGATAGTATTTGGAGAGCAGGATCATCATAAATCTTTTCGCCAACCTTGACAAATGGTTATGTTAAAATACCGGCAAGATTATCACAAAGCCGCTTTCTCCGGGCTGGGTTCTGGCGCCGACGTGTGTTGGTGAGAATGAGCCCCGCGGCTGGAAGAAGACGGACCCGGCGACAAGGAGCACTATCCGACGTGATCGACGCACAGCATTGCCAACATCACCAAACCCGGCGGGTACGATTTTTCACCTCTTTTTGCGCCCTGCTGCTCTTAGGTGCAGCCATGGCCTGGGGGGGCCAGTCCACCCCAGCCTGGGCCGCAGGGACCGGACCTGTGGCCACCATCAGGGAAACCACTTTTGATTTTGGTAAAATCTTCGAAGATCGAGCCTTGACGCATACCTTCATGGTTAAAAATACCGGATCAGCGCCGTTAAAAGTCGAGGATGTAGACCCGGATTGCGCCTGCACGGTAGCCAGTTACGATAAAACCATTCCTCCCGGCCAGGAGGGGGCCATCACCCTGACCATTAAACCCTTCTCAGTGCTCCAGCAGTTCAAGAAAGAGACCAAGATCAGACTCAACGACCCGGAGCGGCCCATGGTGCAACTGGTCATGACGGGCTTGGCCCTCCCTTTTATCGAGATCCTGCCCAGTCATATTGTGCGGCTGCGAGGCGCCCCCGGTGAAGAGGTCAAGGGCCAGGTGACCTTTATTTCGCATCTGCCCACCCCCTGGGAAATTATGGAATATCGCACCAGTATTCCCGACAAGATCGAAGTGACTCTCAAGCCGGAAGTGCCGGGCAAAGAATATGTCCTGGAAGTGCGCAACAAGAGCCGGGAGGCGGGCGCCTATGCCGGTCTGGTGGAGCTGTTCACCAACTCCAAAGAGCGGCCTCGCCTCATTGTGCGGGTCTTTGGGGAACTCTACTTGCCTTCCGCGGGCGGCCAGTAAAGGAGCAGTTCATTGAGCAGGTGGGCGGCGAAAGTCCGGGCTGCCATGCGCAGGAGCAGTTCTTCTTCCTTTGGGGCCGCAGGACCGGGATTCACCGGCGAGCTCAAACTGATGCGGTCCTGGCAGGCAAAGAGGGTGTCGCCTCCCCGGGTGATGGCCCCGGACACGATAAGGTCGGCGTCGATTTTGCCCCGGATGAACCGGAAAGTGGTGCCCCGGACCGCGACATACTGAATAACCCCGGACAGGACGGTATCTCCCTGGGGAGCGATCCTCAGGCCGTTGGCCTGCCAGGCCTGCGTCAGCTCTTCCATAAAGAGGGTTTGGAAGGCGTCAGCCGGGAATCCTTTGGCCGACTCTACTAAAAACGGGGTTACGGTATACGTCGCCTGGGCCGGGGTAAAATCCGGAGCTCGATAATAGGCAGTGAGATATCGGCCGGGCTGCAACGTCACTGCCGCCGGTACGGCCGGCGAAATCCGGGGGACGCAGCCCCAAAGGCAAGTCAGACACAGGGCTAGGACCAAGCTTAAAGAGATGCATCTTCTCATATTCATGGCCATATGATTACCATAAACCGTCCTCCTCTCACAAACCATTTAACCGCCCGGAAGCAAAAAGGGGGCTTAAGGGCTGGGCAGACAGATGAATGTACGGGGGAGCCGGCCGACCCCCGGCACTCGGGCCAGGCGGCGCGGGGATTTGACAACCGGTTGCAGATATCTTATGTATGCTGACATCGCTGACCGGAGGCCCGGAGTTCGGACCCCGCGGTGACGATAAATACTCCAGGGATTTTGGACTTTTAGCCACAACTTACAAAAAATGCGAAACCTTGCAGAGCCTTCGGTAGCATGGTAACCTTCCGTAAAATTGCCCAGATGGCTGCCATGTTGCTGGCCCTTTTGTTGATCGGCAGCCTGGGCTTTGTCTGGCTGCAAGGTTGGGACTTTTTTGACGCCCTTTATATGACGGTGACCACCCTCTCCACTGTGGGTTATGGGGAGATTCATCCCCTGACGCGGATAGGGCGTCTTTACAACATGGTACTCATTCTTAGCGGCATGGGTGTCATGTTTTATATTCTGGGCTCCCTGGCCCGGGTGGTGATCGAAGGGGAAATTCGCGCAGTTTTCGGAAGGCGAAAATTGATAAAACATATCAAGAGGTTGAAAAACCATTACATTCTCTGTGGCTATGGGCGCATCGGTGAAATTATCGCTCTGCAGCTCAAAGATCGCGGCCTGCCCCTGGTGGTCATCGAGAACGACCCGGCATTGCTTTCTCGCCTGGAAGCCTCGGGATATTTTTTCATCAGCGGAGATGCTACCCGGGAAGAAGTCCTCATGGAGGCCGGGATCGAACGGGCCAAAGGTTTGATCTCCGTGGTGTCCACCGACGCAGCCAATGTCTATACCGTGCTGACGGCGCGCAGTCTCAACCCTCGTTTGTTCATCGTGGCCCGGGGGGAAGAGGAGGGTTCCGAAAAGAAGCTGCTCCGGGCGGGGGCCGACAAGGTAGAGTCGCCCTATCGCATGGGCGGCCAGAAAATGGCCCATACCATTTTGCATCCAACGGTGACCACCTTCATGGAACTGGCCATGAAGGAAGGGATAGAGTGGAGCATGGAAGAGATTGCCGTAGGCCAGGCTTCAGCCCTTCTGGGGGTGCCTCTGAAAGACTCGGGCATCCGCCAAAAATTGGACCTGATCCTGGTGGCCATCAAAAGGGCCGATGGCGAGATGATCTTCAATCCCAGCTACGATACCGCCATTTTGGCGGGGGACACCCTTATCGCTCTGGGGTTGCGTAAAAACCTGGACGCCCTGGAAGAGATGGTGCAATAAAGCAACTGTCAGCAGCCAGCTTTCAAGCAAAAGAAGCCCGGAAACAAGGATAAAACAGGAGGGGGTTATGGCGCAGTCAAAAATCGGCCGCGGGGTAAAGATCACCTTCTTGGGCCATTCGGCCTTCAAACTGACGGGTGCGGGGGTGAATGTACTCATCGACCCCTGGCTCAGCAATCCGCTGCTCAATACGCCGGTGGCCCAGGTGGGGCCGGTGGACGTCATACTGGTGACCCACGGCCACGGCGACCACGTGGGGGAAACCGTGGCTGTGGCGAAGGCGACCGGCGCGACGGTGGTGGCCATTCATGAACTCAGCCTGATCCTGGCAGGTCAGGGGGCCCCTCAGGTGATCGGCATGAACAAGGGCGGGACCATGAGCGTGGCCGGGTGCAAGGTCACCATGACCAACGCGGTGCACTCCTCCGCAGTGGAAGAAGGCGGTAAGCTCATTGCCGCGGGCGACCCCGGCGGCTTCGTCATTGAGTTTGGGAACGGCTTTGTGGCCTACCACGCCGGCGACACGGCAGTCTTCAAGGACATGGAACTCATCCGGGAGCTTTATCACCCGGAGGTGGCCATGCTGCCCATCGGCAGCCATTACGTCATGAGCCCCGCGGAGGCGGCCCTGGCTTGCCGGATGCTGAAACCCCGCTGGGTCATCCCCATGCATTACGGCACCTTTCCGGTGCTCACCGGCACCGCGGAGGAGTTGATCGAACGCCTGAAAGGGGAGCCGGAGATCACGGTTATTCCCTTGAAACCGGGCGAGACGGTGGAATAATGAGCTGTCAGCTTTCAGCCCATAGGGCGTGCCATGCACGCCGCTCAGGTTTGGGCGGATAACGGCGGCTACGGGCCGCCCTATGAGGCTCAATAAGAGTTTGGCAGGAAGGGTAAGGACTTAGGCCTCTATCCCCTTAATTTAAGAAACCTTATAAGTTGACCGCTGATAGCTGATAGCTGACAGCATTTGCTCAAGGAGCAAATATTGCGCCGCAAGAAGGCCTGGCAGGTATATCCCGAACAGCCGGAATTGGTAGCCTCAGTCATGGCTCGCCATAATCTCCCGCCTTTGGTGGCCCGCATCCTGTTGAACCGGGGTTTGGCCGCCGCGGACGATATTCTGGCGTATCTGGACCCCTCCCTGGAACGGCTGAATCCCCCCTTCGGGCTGCCGGACCTGGAGGCCGCGACGGGCCGTCTGGGCCGGGCGGTGCGCCAGGGGGAGCCGATTGCGGTGTATGGCGACTACGACGCCGACGGTCTCACCGCCACCGCCTTGATGCAGCAGTTTTTCCGGGAGCTGGACCTGCCGTGCTTCGCCTATATCCCCGACCGGTTGACCCAAGGCTACGGCCTCAAGACCCAGGGCTTAAAAGAGCTGGCGGCTCAGGCCAAGCTTTTAGTCACGGTAGACTGCGGCATCAGCGACTTTCAGGAAGTGGCGCGGGCGCGGGAACTGGGGCTGGAGGTGATCATCACCGATCACCACGAAGTGCCCCTGAAACTACCCGAAGCCCTGGCCGTGGTCAACCCCAAGCGCGTTGGCCACGATTACCCCTTTAGGGAACTCGCCGGGGTGGGAGTGGCATTGCTCCTGGCCCTGGGGGTGCGGGCCGAGCTTAGGGCCGAAGGCTGGTTTAGGTCCCACCGGGAGCCCAACATGAGGTCCTATCTGGACCTGGTGGCCCTGGGCACCGCGGCGGACGTGGTGCCGCTGGTGGGGGAAAACCGCATCCTGGTGCACCAGGGGCTTAAGGTTCTGGAAGAGAGCCGGCGCCCTGGCATCATTGCCCTGAAGGAAGTCACCCAACTGGAAGGCAAACCCATCTCCTATCAGGATGTGGTGTTTAGGCTGGCGCCCCGGCTCAATGCCGCGGGACGCATGGGCCAGGCCCGGTGCGCCCTGGAACTGCTCTTAAGCGACGACCTGGCCCAGGCCCGGGTTCAGGCCAGATATTTGCATAACCTCAACCGGCAACGCCAGACTTTGGAAGAGGAGGTCTTAAAACAGGCCAGGACGCTGATCCGTCAAGGTGGTCTGGAGTCGCGGAAAGTGTTGGTCCTGGGTAAAGAGGGCTGGCACCCCGGGGTGATCGGCATTGTAGCGGCCCGTCTGGCCGAGGAATATTACCGGCCCGTGGCCCTGGTGAGCCTGGAAAACGGCCGGGGCCGGGGCTCGGCCCGGTCCATCGAGGGCTTCCACCTGTTTCAGGGGCTTAACGCCTGCAGCAGCGCGCTCCATAAGTACGGGGGGCACCAGGCCGCGGCGGGCTTCGAGATGGCGGCGGACAACCTGCCCGCCTTACAAGACCTCATGGATCAGGCCTTCCAGGCGCAGTTGGGCGAAAAGCCGCCCCGGCCCACCCTCAAGGTCGACGCCCAGGCGGCGCTCCAAGACTTGGACCATATTTTTTATCGGCATCTGGAGACCCTGCGGCCCTTCGGACCCGGCAACCCGGCGCCGGTCATTGTCTGTTTGGAGGTGGAATGCCTGGGGTCCCGGATCGTAGGCGGCAAACATCTGAAGGTGCAATTGGCCCAAGGCGGCAGCGTCTTGGAGGCCATTGCCTTTGATAAGGCCGGCAGCCACCCTATGAGTGGCACGCTGGACGTGGCCTTGGGCGCCAGGGTCTCCCATTACCAGGGCCGGACCTATCCGGACCTGAGGCTCCTGGACTGGGGCAGGCCTTGAGGCTGCGCTTATAAAGAAATGCGTTCGAACAGGTAATTGGTAGCCGCAGGCTTTGCCGTGAAAATCCAAATCCCCCTAATCCATACTCATTGCCAAAAAGTTTTTTCCGTAATAGGAGACACTTTAACACCCCAAATCCCCCCTAACCCCCCTTTGGTAAATTGGGTAACTATAAGGAATTACTTATAAAGTTCCCCTTTGAAAAAGGGGGATTTAGGGGGATTTAAAAATCAGCCAGCGGCATAAATTTATGGCAAACGCTATAAATCCCCCTTTGTCAAAGGGGAACTTACCCTGCCAAGTCCGGCCTTCCTGACCTGATTCATGTTCACCTAATTTTGAAAGGCTTCACTATACCGTGGCGGGGATCATTACCGGCTCTCGAGGTGCAGGGGGAAATGCGGTAATCGGAATGGGCTAACTCAACATGGTGGGTGAGATAAAAGTTTGACCGTGGCGGATGGTTTTGATGGCTTTATGCAGGACATCGTTGGCATCCTCTTTGAGGACATACCCATCGGCGCCGTCATTCATGGCTAAGTACAGATATTCCTTGGTCTTATGCATAGTAAGGATCAATATCTTAATTTGTGGATAGAGTTCCTTAATAATCTTGACCGCCTCAAGGCCCCGCAGTCCGGGCATAGAGATATCCAAGACCACCATATCCGGGGTCGTTTCTTCCAGGAGACGCATAAGTTCAACGCCGTCTCCGGTTTCTTCGACTACGCTCAACTTGGCATCTTCTTGAATTATCCGCTTTATCCCGTCCCGCACCATAACGTGATCATCTGCCAGCATAATCCGATACTTGGACATTAGTTATCTCTTTTATCGGGGAAACCTGAAAATTTATAGTACTTTGTTAAGACTGGCGAAGCCCCCTGTCAAGCTGTTGGCCCCCGCCCAGCAAAATTTCTCAATCCTGACTTGCTGTTTTCAGGCCATTTCTCACGCTTGAATTTATAAACCGATTGTTGTATCTTCCAAGCATCCTCGGGGGAGTGTCTGCTGTAAAAGTTTGACCCGGAAAGTAACCGCGGCATTGGCCCGGCTGGTCAGTCTGATCCCTGGCGGTGCGCACTCATTACCCAGGACAGCCGGTGCACCAACAACATTAACCCATAACCTTTATCAGGAAAAGAGACAATGACTCGTATGCTCCGTATTGTGGCTGGAATTATGCTGCTGGCCATGTGCTTCTGCGCTGCGGCCATGGCCGAGGATCAGGTTACCGTCCCCATATTGCTCTACCATCGGTTCGGCCCCACGGTGGCCGACGGTATGACCACGACCACCAACCTGTTTGCCTCTCAGCTCCAGTGGCTCAAGGACCACCAATACACGGTCATCCCATTAAGGACGCTGGTGAATTACGTGCGCGGAGAGGGTCCGCCTCCGCCCCCCAAATCAGTGGTGATATGTACGGATGACGGCCACAAGACGGTTTATAGCGATATGCTGCCTCTGGTGCGCAAATACAACATCCCCGTGACCCTGTTCCTTTATCCGTCCTGCATTTCCAACGCCTCCTACGCCATGACCTGGGAGCAGTTGAAGAAACTGCAGGAAACCGGCCTGTTCGACATGCAGGGGCATACCTTCTGGCATCCCAATTTCAAGAAGGATAAAAAGAAAATGACCCCCGCCGAGTTCCAGAAGAATTTGGACAAGCAGCTCATCACGTCCAAGGCCGCCCTGGAAAAAAGGTTCGGGACCAAGGTGGACATGCTGGCCTGGCCCTTTGGCATCTATGACGACGAGTTGGAAAAAGCTGCCGCCAAGGCGGGTTACGTGGTGGCCTTCAGCATCGATCGCCGCAATGTCGCTAAAGGCGACAACCTCATGACCTTGCCCCGCTACCTGATGGTCAACGGCGATGGTTCTGGAAAACGATTTGAAGCCATCGTCACCGGCCACGCCCAGGAAAAAGGGCATAAGACCTATTGATACATAGCCCCATAGTCTGGGGAAGGGGAGGGGGGAGGCATGAAGCGGCAACTCTTAAGGTTCGTACTCATCCTGGTGGGGTCCCTGGTTCTCAGCCTTCCGGCTATGGCCGCTGACGGCACTGACGGCAAAGTCGGGGACAGCCAAACCAAGCAACCAGCCGCGGCCGCAACGCCTGCCCCGGAAGGGAAGGCCGCCGAGGGGCAACCCCAGAAACCCGCCGAGATCCCGGCCAAAGCCTATAACGGCAAGATCATAGACGCTCAGACCAAGGCGCCCATCGAAGGCGCTCTGGTCACCCTGGGCGACGTGGTCGTCCGCACCGACAAAGACGGCGTCTTTCATATGGACGGTAAGGGCGAGACCCTGAAGCTGCGGGCCCCGGGTTATGCCCGGAAGGAAGTCCCCCTGGCTGAAGTGGCCAAGCCTACCGCCGAGATCGCCCTTACCCCCTTCAAAGTCGAAGCCCTCTACCTCACGGTCTACGGGGCCGCCAGTAAGAAAATCCGCGAGGCCGCTCTGGAGGCCATTCAGAAGAATAACATGAATGCCCTGGTGATCGATGTCAAAGGGGATCGAGGCTTCATACCCTTTAAGGTCGACATTCCTCTGGCCGAAGAAGTGGGGGCCCAAAAGATCATCCTCTTTAAAGACATGCCGGCCTTCGTGGCGAGCCTGAAAGAGAAAGGTCTCTACCTCATCGCCCGCATTGTAGTCTTTAAGGATGATCCCCTGGCCGAGGGTAAACCCCAGTGGGCCGTCAAAAAGGGCGGCGGGGTGTTCCGGGATCGTGAGAAACTCCGCTGGGTCGATCCTTTCCGGCGCGAAGTGTGGGATTACAATATCGCCATTGCCAAGGCCGCCGCGGCCGTGGGTTTTGACGAAGTCCAGTTCGATTACGTCCGCTGTCCCGACACCAAAGGCATTGTCTTCTCCCAGCCCTCCAATCAGAACACCCGCACCGAGGCCGTTACCGGCTTTTTGAAGGCGGCCCATAAAGCCCTGGCGCCCACTAACGTCATGGTGGCCGCGGACATCTTCGGCTACGTCGCCTGGAACACCGACGATACCGGCATCGGCCAGAAGATCGATGAGTGCGTCAATGCCGTGGATGTCGTTTGTCCCATGCTGTACCCCTCCGGGTACCATTTGGGGATTCCCAACTACCGCAATCCGGTGCAACATCCCTATGAAATCGTCTACTTCACGTTGAAAAAGTCCCAGGAGCGCACCGGCGCCTCCCCGCTGCGCTTCCGCCCCTGGCTGCAGGCCTTTAGGGACTACGCCTTCCGCGGGGGCGACTTTGCCGAGGAGAGGATGCGGATTCAGATCAAGGCCTCGGACAAGTTCGGAGCAAGCGGCTGGATGTTCTGGAACCCGCGCAACATCTACCCCACAGGGAAATTTAAGGATTGAGTTTGCCATAAATTATTGATTAGGGCATACTGTGATGCGACTACACCGTCATCTATGAATTATGAAGGGCGACTCACCGTCCTGATCATTGCGGTTGGTCACCCTTGATATCTGCTAAAATTTAAGAGAACATGATGCCTCCACAAAGATCTATCATCGCGTTCACTGCAGTTGTCATTGTCATCATTGTTTTAGGTCTGGGCGGTTGCGCCCGCATGCCGCCGCCGCTGCCGCCGGTAGCGGTGGAGCCCACCCCGCCTCCGTGCCCCCCACTGCCGCCAGCGCCACCGCCCGACATGAGCGAGATTGATTCGCCCTCCTTTGCGCGCATCGCGCAAGTGGCCAAACGGGAGATCGCCGCAGGGCACATCCCCGGAGCCGTTATCGTGGTGGGGCACCAGGGCCGGATCGTCTACCGCAAGGCCTTCGGGCTGCGCGCCGTTGAGCCGTGCCCTGTGCCCATGACGGTGGATACCATCTTCGATCTCGCCTCCCTGACCAAGGTCGTGGCCACCACCATAGCCGTCATGGAACTGGTTGACAAAGGCTCCATTAAACTCGATGCCCCCGTGGCCACCTATTGGCCGGCCTTCGCGGCCAACGGCAAGGGGAGCATCACCATCCGGCAACTCCTCATGCACACTTCCGGCCTGCGTCCGGGCCTGATGGCCCGTTTCCACTGGTCGGATTATGGCGGCGCCATGAAAGCAGTGGAGGAGGATCACCCCGTAACGCCTCCCGGCGCAAAATTCAGTTACAGCGACGTCAATTTCATCACCCTGTGTGAGATCGTGCGCCGGGTCTCCCACCAGCCCTTGGACGTTTACTGCACCAGGGAAGTCTGGGGGCCGCTCGGTATGCGGGACACCTTCTTTAACCCGCCGCCGCAGCTCAAAAACCGCATTGCGCCGACGGATTATCAAGGCCATGGCCTTCGCTGGGGCCAGGTCTCGGACCCCACCTCGCATCGTATGGGCGGCGTGGCCGGTCATGCCGGGGTGTTCTCTACGGGCAACGATTTGGCCATCCTGGCCCAGATGATCATTGACGGCGGGACTTGCCGGGGCAAACGTATTCTCGGTGAGAAAACCGTGGCCGCTATGGAGAAACCCCAACGCGTTCCGGGCAGTTCCACCTTGCGGGGTCTCGGCTGGGATGTGCAATCCCCCTATAGCAGGATCTTCAACACCTCCTTTCCCGCCGGTTCCTTCGGACACACCGGCTATACCGGGACCTCCATCTGGATCGACCCGCGCTCGGAAACTTTCCTGATCATCCTCACCAGCCGCCTGCATCCTCGCGGCAAAGGGGACGTCAAACCCCTGCGGGTCGCAACCGCCGCGGTAGTGGCTGCCGCAGTGCGTATGGGAAAACCGGCCCGCAGCGCCGCTCTGCGCCCTGAGGCCGGTGACGACGAAGAAGCGGGGTTTGGCGCCAGCGACACCCCGGATCGGGTCCGGCCCGGGATCGAGGTGCTGGCCACAGACGGTTTTGCCCCTCTGGTGGGAAAAAACCTCGGCGTGATCACCAATCACACGGGCATCGACGCTTCGGGGCGCACCACCCTCAACCTGCTGCTCAAGGCCAAGGGAGTCAAGGTGCGGGCAATTTTTAGCCCCGAGCATGGTTTGTCCGGCCAATTCGACGAGCATGTGGCCTCCGGGAAAGACGCGGCCACCGGGCTGCCGGTCTACAGCCTGTACGGTAAGGTAAAAAAGCCCACGCCTCAGATGTTGCGGGGGCTTGACGCCCTGGTTTACGACATCCAGGACGTCGGCTGCCGTTATTATACTTATATTACCACCATGGCTTATGCCATGGAGGCCGCCGCCGCAGCCCGCCTCGACTTCTATGTGCTGGATCGGCCCGACCCCATCAATGCCTGCGCGGTGCAAGGGCCGGTGTTGGACCCCGGCTTGAAATCCTTCATCGGTTACTACCCTTTGCCCATCCGTTATGGCATGACAGCCGGGGAGCTAGCGCAACTCTTTAATTGTGAGAGAGGACTTGGCGTCAAGTTGCAGGTCATAAAGATGGCGGGGTATCGCCGGGATAGCTGGTTCAACGAAACCGGCCTGCCCTGGGTGAACCCCTCGCCGAACCTCCGGTCCCTGACCCAGGCCATCCTCTATCCTGCGGTGGGCATGCTTGAGTCCGCCAATGTCAGCGTTGGCCGGGGAACTCCCACGCCCTTTGAAGTCATGGGGGCTCCCTGGATTTCAGGGCAGCGGTTGGCTGAATATTTGAATCACCGCAAGATCGGCGGGATCGTCTTCGAGCCGGTGGTTTTCACCCCCTCTGCCAGCCCCTACCCCCGCCAGAGATGCGAAGGAGTCCGCCTGCGTGTGAAAGATCGGGCCGTGCTGAATAGTCCGGCCCTCGGGGTTGAGTTGGCCGCGGCTCTGTACCGTCTCTATCCGGGGAAATTCCAGTTTGGCGGGACCCTGGGCATGTGCGGTTCCCGTGACGTGATCAACTCCATCAAGTGCGGCGTTGATCCCCGCACTATTGAAGACCAGTGGCAGGCCCGGCTGAAATCCTTCGACCGCCTGCGGGCCAAATATCTGCTCTACTGACACCACGCTCTACCATCCTGGAATGCCATCCTCACCTAGTGCTGACCTGCAGTGCAAACCGGGCATTATGCCGCGTTGCGTCATGAGTTGGCGACGGGTATTTGCCATCATAAAATATTATCAGCGTTAATTAAATTAAACAAAATGTGCATCATCCTTTACGAATCTAAAGCCTGGTAAGGACAGAATTAAAGGCCCCTTAGTTAAATAATTGAAATGATGAAGTAATTTATATGTTATTTTTGGCATCAAAATTGCTTCAAAAAGCGATAGAAATTCGTCTCAATCAAAGGCACATATAAGCCTATGAAGAAAAACCATGAAAACTTTATCGCATGTAATGATACTCTTGGCGCTCGGTACCGTGATCAGCCTGTCGGGAATCTCCTCCTGTAAAAAACAACAACTGCCTGCGGCCAACGAATATCAATCGTCTCCCTTCGCCCTGGACCCGGACCAAAATTTTCATGCGGGCCACGCACCTATCCCCGGTACTCTTCTGCTTTTGGGCAGCGGGGTGGCAGGTATGGCTTTGCTCGGCTGGAGAAGACGCACCAAACGCTGATAGCGGCTTGATTTTCCTCCGGAGGGCTGCCCTCCTCGTGACCCGCCCGATGCGTTGTGACCGCGCCCCTTTGCTGCCTCCTTTAGTCCCACTACCGACAGGGCCGGAGTCTTTCAGCCCTTAAAGTATTCCTTTCCTCCAGCGCCAAAAATAATTTAAGATTGTCCATGGTATCAATTAATCTGGGTGGCCCCACATCTAAAGAACCATGGCAGAATTAATTTACTCTCGAGCCGATCTGAAGAAATTGGTCCAATTCTCTTCTTTGGTCAACTCGTCCCTAGATTCTCAGGAGGTGCTGAATAACACCTTGATGAGTGTTGAGCAGTGGGTGCATGCCGAGGTAAGCTCCATTTTTGAGGTGGATAAGGTCAAGGGGGAACTCTTTTTTCGCCTGGCCCGGGGCGCAGGGGTGGAGCCGATCAAACCGCTGCGGTTGCAGATTGGCGAAGGTATCGCCGGGTGGGTGGCCCAGACGGAACAACCCCTGATCTGTGCCGACCCTTACGAGGATCCCCGCTTCTCCCGGCAGTTTGATGAGAAATCGGGCTTTCGCACCCGCTCCATCCTCTGTGTTCCCCTGAAATCGCAGGATCGGCTCGTTGGGGTGTTGGAGGTGCTCAACAAGCAAGACGCTCCCAGCTTTACCGACGACGACCTGGAGATGCTGACCATGCTCAGCAATATGATCGGCCCGGCCATGGAAAATGCCCAGCTTTACCGGCGCCTGCAAGAAAAACTGGACCTCACCGTGGAAGAGTTGCAGTTGGTGGAAGAAAAGCTTTTGCAATCCCAGCGCCTGGCTGCCCTGGGCAAACTCTCCCAAGGGGTGGCTCATGAGGTGCGAAACCCCGTCATGATCATCGGCGGTTTTGCCCGGCACCTCCAGAAGCGCCTGCCTCCCGATGATCCTTCCCAGGCAATGGTCGCTCCGATCCTTGATGAGGTGCACCGGTTGGAACAGATGGTCTTAGAGATTGAAGCCTTCACGGTTTTGCTCGAGCCCAATCTTAAGCGCCAAGACCTGACCGGGGTTATCGATCAGGTGTTGGCTGAAGCCGCCCCGGCGCTTAAGCAGCACCGCATCAGCATGCAGCGCCTGATCCCTCCGAACCTGCCCCGGATTCCCCTGGATGAGCATCTCATGGGTCAGGCCCTCCATCAACTCATCAACAACGCCATGGATGCCATGGAAGGGGGCGGGCGGTTGACCCTGGAAGTAACCCCGGACGCCAAAGGGCTGAGTCTGAGCCTGAGGGACACCGGGGCTGGCATCCCGCCTGAGGATATGCCCTATATCTTCGACCCCTTTTTTTCATCCAAGCCTCATGGCACCGGCATGGGGCTGACCAAGGTCCACCAGGTCATCAGCAACCATCGGGGCGAAATCCAGATAACTTCCGCCCCCGGTCACGGCACCGAGGTTGCCGTCTGGCTCCCTCGCTGGCAGGTCAAATAGTCTTTGGTCCCCTCGGCAGCAGTTCCGCTCTATCTCCGCCGCTTTTTCATCTCCGGCTCCAATCCCCCTATTCCCTGGACAAAGCCGTGAACCTCGGATAGAATCCCCTCACTATATGCGTGCCCTCCGGGCTCATCCTTAAGAGGTTTAGCGAAATAATGAAACGCACATTGTTGCTCAATCCGCCATCTTTTCAGGATTTTGATGGCGGGGCCGGTTCGCGCTATCAGGCCACCCGCGAAGTCACCTCGTTCTGGTATCCCACCTGGCTGTGCTATCCCGCCGGGCTTATCCCCGATAGCCGGGTGGTGGACGCGCCCCCGGAGAATTTGACGGTGTCCCAGGTGGCGAATTTGGCCCCGGATTTCGAGTTGGCAGTCCTGTTCACCACCAAGCCGTCGTTCCAGCACGATCTGGCCACGGTCAGCCATCTTAAAGAGAAGAACCCCAAGCTCCTGGTGGGTCTGGTGGGGCCCCAGGTGAGCATCCTGGCCCAGGAATCCCTGGCAGCCGGCCCCCAGGTTGACTTCGTGGCTCGCCGGGAATTCGATTATGCCATCACCGAAGTGGCCCAGGGACGGCCCTGGGACGATATCCTGGGCATTAGCTATCGCACCAACGGCGCCATCCATCATAATGCCGACCGGCCTTACGTCGAGGACCTGGATGCCTTGCCCATGGTCACGGAGATTTACCACCGGGACCTGACCATGGAGCATTACGTAATTCCTTACCTGCGCTACCCCTATGTGTCGTTCTATACCGGCCGGGGCTGCCCGTCCCATTGCGTCTACTGCCTCTGGCCCCAGACGTTCACCGGGCGGCGCTACCGGGTGCGCAGCGTGGGCAACGTAGTGGCGGAGGTGCGCCGTTCCCTGGAACTTTTTCCTCAGGCCGCCGAAATTTTCTTTGATGACGACACCTTCACCGCGGACGGCGAACGGGCCCGGCAACTCAGCCGGGAATTCCGCGCCTTAAAATTCGTCTGGTCCGCTACCGCCCGGGTCAACACCTCCTACGAAACCCTCAAGGCCATGAAGGAGGGGGGCTTGCGTCTCCTGGTGGTGGGTTTTGAAACCGGCGACCCTCAGGTTTTAAAGAACATCCGCAAAGGGGCCACCCTGGACTTGGGGCGCCGTTTGAACAAGTGGTGCCGGGAATTAGGCATTCAGGTCCACGGCACCTTCATGGTGGGGCTCCCCGGCGAGACCCGGGAGTCCATCGAGGCCTCCATCCGGTTTGCCTGCGAGCTGGACCCTGACACCATCCAGGTTTCTCTGGCGACCCCCTATCCTGGTACGGAATTCTACGATTTTTGCCGGGATCAAGGCTATTTGCAGGATGACGACGCCCTGGTCAACGGTTCCACCGGATACCAGCAGTGCGTGGTGGACTATCCCGGCCTGGCCGCGGCGGAAATCTTTCAGGCGGTGCCACAATTCTACCGCCGGTTTTACTTCCGGCCCCGTTACATGGCCCGGGCGGCCCTGGTCATGATGCGTGACCCGGAGGAGCGCCGCCGCTTGCTGAAGGAAGGCCGCCAATTCTTGAGCTTCATGTTCAAACGGCGCCAGTGCCAGGAAACCCCCGTAGCCAAGGGCAAGCGCTGTCCATGACCCTCAAGGAGCTCCTTAGCGGGGAGTAGGGGAGGGGAGGGCGGTTAAACCTTTACCGTGGCCGGCATTAGAATCTGAGAAATCAGTTATCTTCACCGCCGACGACTTCGGGCTCTCCGACGCGTTAAACGGCGCGGTGGTTTTGGCCCACCGCCAGGGACTGCTGCGGTGCGCCGGTTTGATGCCCGAGGCGCCCCGGACCCAGGTGGCAATGAGACTGGCCCGGGAATTGCCTGATCTTTGCCTGGGGGTGCACCTCACCCTCATCCAGGGGCGGGCTGTTTTACCTCCAAAACATCTCCCCCACCTGGTCAATCCCCAAGGTTTCTTTTCCAACGATCCCGTGACCACTGGCTGGCGCTATTTTAGGCAATCGCGCCTGCTGCCGGAAATCCGCCGGGAGTTGGCGGCCCAGATCGAACTGGTTCAGCGGGCCGGACTGACCATCTGGCACCTCAACAGCCACCTCAACCTGCACCTGCACCCCAGTATCTTTCCGATTGTGGTGGGCCTGGCCCGGGAATACGGCATCCCCGCAGTGCGCCTGGCCCGGGAGGACTGGCGCACCACCCTGGCCCTGGCCCCGGACGGCCCGTTGCCCAAGATCGCCCAGGGTCTGATCTTTGCCCTCCTGGCTCGCCGGGCCGAGAGAATCGCCCGGACCGCAGGTCTCAGCTTTAACGACCATCTCTTCGGCCTCCTCAATGACGGGCGCATGACCGAAGCGTATCTCTTGGGGCTGGCGCCTCGGCTGCAGCCGGGGGTGACCGAGATCTACTGCCATCCGGGTCTCTTTGCGGACCCGGAGCTTAAGCGCTGGGCTCCAAGCTACCGGCGGCAGGAGGAACTGGCCGCGCTCCTGAGCCCGCGACTCAAGGACACTCTGGCAGCGACGGGGATTAAAATCACCGATTTTCGGGAACTGTCCCGGAAGAAAGCCGCGCCGAACTGAGCCCCAGCACGCAAAATATAATGATTGTCAGTGCCCTTTTTTAAGGGTTTCCAAGCCCCGCTCGGGAACCTTAATTAAATACCTCCGAATTCAATCTTTTAAAGGCTTGCACCCTGAGGCGTCTTCTTCTATAATACATAATTTATATGACTACCATCGTCGTTATCATTCATGTCATCGTTTCCCTGGCCCTGATCTGCATCGTGCTGCTGCAGCAAGGCAAGGGCGCAGGAATCGGCGCGGCTTTCGGCGGGTCCAGCCAGACGGTTTTTGGCTCCACTGGGGCCGCCCCCTTTCTGGCCAAGCTCACTGCGGTGGCGGCCATTCTCTTTATGTGCACCTCGTTGGGACTGACTTTCCTGGGCCGGCAGAAAGCGCCCTCGGTGATGCAAGGGGCGGAAAAACCCGCGGCTACTCAACCAGCCCCGGCCCAACCGGCTCCCCCAACTCCTATCGCACCCTCAAGCAAATGAGCACCCACGTGCCGAAGTGGTGGAACCGGTAGACACGCCATCTTGAGGGGGTGGTGGGGAATACCCGTGCGGGTTCAAATCCCGCCTTCGGCACCAATTATTTATATTGCTATATCAATAAGTTAATCATCTGAGGCGACCTGTATTTTGGCCATTGTGCCTATCTGGGTTGTCTTTTTATTTTTGGTTCCAGCCAACAGACCCTCCAGCGCCGAACCATCCTGTCTGGTCAAATTAGGAATGTAACGTCCATTGACTTCGGTTAGTTCGATTAATCCAGCATAGTGCAGACTACCGGTGGCCGGCGTTTCTGTTGAAAGAGAATTCCACCGCCGCCTTTACCGGCTTGCCGCCTATTTCTAGCACGGGATAGGCAAGGAAGTTGATGGGGCCTGGAGTGGGTCCTGGTTCAACCACCAGGTCGCGGCCGCGGCTGAGTTCGAAGCGGTTGGCGGGATGGTGGCCAAAGTAGTAGGTCGCCAGCCCCGTATACTTGTTGCCCTCGCTGATGTCCACAGGCCACCACTTGCCCTCGGCAAAGAACTCCGCCCAGCAATGATAGCCGTCTACCCCGCCCTCGTTCCGCTCCGAAGGGATTGCCGCACCGATGGCGAAGCGCGCCGGGATGCCGACCGACCTTGCCAGGGCAATGAAGTAGGAGTGAAAATCCGTGCAGTTACCGGTACGGGCGTTGCAAGCGTAGACGGCGTCGCCCTTACCCCAGCCGTCGCCGTACTTGATGTAGCGCATGCGGTCGATGATGTGATCGTAAAGCGCTCGGGCGCGCACCAGGTCACCCTTCTTACCCTCAACGACCTGCTCGGCGATACGGCGAAAATCCTCATTAGTCGGCACCAGACGCTCCGGGTTAAGGTATTTTCGCTGGTCGGGCGTCGGCGCCGCATAGGCGGCCTTCTCAAGACGCCGCACCTGATAGCGGATCTCAACCTTCTTACCGCTGTCCTTGGGACCAAGCTCGAGGAAAAGGACTTTGTTGCCATATTGCCGCTCCTGCAATATGCTTTGCTTCCCTGGAGCGTTGATGGATTTTACCTTCACCGTCTGAAATGAGTCCGTGGACGCCAGAGGAAGCCACATGCGGGCGGAAGCGGTTATCTCGGGCAGGGTGGCCCGATAGAAAAACTCGAACTCGTCGTGCTCCCGGATGACGCCCAAGTGGCCTTCTGAAGCGTCTTTCAGGGGGATGCGCTGCCACGTGCCATCGCTTTTTTGCTCCCAGGCGTAAAAGGGCTGGCCGTTTAGCTTATGGACGATCGTTTCGGTGACCCGCATCGCCGCAGGATCACCGGCGAGAAAGAAATCGACGTCATAGACGTCGCCGCTGATGTCCGCCAAGTCCACGCAGGCGAAATAGCGGCCAGGACCCAGTTTCGACAGGTATTCGGTGTGGACTCGGACCAGCTTGAGACGGAGTTCCTTGTTGCCGTAGGGAAGGTGGAAATATCCTCCGCCCAGGCGGACCTGCGCCTCGATGTGCTTCTCGATGCCTGCCTGTATCTCAGCGGTTGGCACCGAGTTGGTCACGGGCGGGGCAGACGCGCTTGGCGCGTCTTGCCCCTCTTGCTGTCCGCAACCCACAGACACAAGGCAAACTGCCACTACCGCTGACAATATGGTGCGCCAGTCCATAGAAGTTTCTTCCCCGGCTACTATGCCCCAGTCAAGAACTGATATTACTTCGGATGTTCCGACTTGGGGTGTTCGGGCTTTGGTTGCTCCGGGGCAGGGGGAGCGGGCGTTGCCGGCGGGGCCTGAGGCGCTACTTTCTCACCCTGTGCCGGCGGGGCCGCCGGTTTGGCGGGGGCTTTCTTCTCTTCCCCGCTACCGCAGGCCAGCACCAAACCGAACATTGTCACGATTAGCCAGATCCCATATTTTTTCATTACCGGCACCTCCTAATGAAATTGAGTGTTGCCATGGCTCGAGGATGAATTGAGTCATCTCTTAGAGCAAAAATAATACCTCATTCTGTAATGTCAACGAAACTTATCAGTTATTACCGGGGAGGAGCCCATGCAAGCAGGCTAGGGGGAAGGTAGCTTTGCAGTCATAGCTGCACAAAAGTCAGCTTGAGCACTATCCTACGATAATTCCTGGACTCCCAGGAGTGGCGGAGGGGGGCCGGACAGGCTCGGTGCCGTCCGGCCAGAGCCAGTAGTTTTTCGAAAACCTGAGGGGCAAGACTACCAAGTGCCAGAGGCGGTTATGTTCCGGGGACAGATAGCCTGCCACGCCGATGACGATATCCTGCTGAAGAACATTGAGTTTCAGGGTGCGGTGGAGGGCGTCCCACCAGCGGAAAATTACGGAAAAGTTGGACCCCACTTCGTCGCTGACGACGGAGTGATGAATACCATGCATGCGGGGCGTCACTACGATTTTATTCAAGGCCCGCTCCAAGAGCAGGGGCAGGCGAAGGTTGGCGTGCTGGAACAGATTAGCCGCCTGGTAGGTTACTTCGTACAACATAAAAGTGAAGACGTCCACCCCTAAAAGGCCCACCTGAAGGACCCGAAACCCCGTGGAGTAGAGGACCTCCCCAAAATGAAATCGGATCGCGGTGGTGACGTCCAGGTCGGGGTCCAGATGATGGACGCCATGGAACCGCCAAAGGAGGAAAAACCTGTGGTTGGCCCGGTGCCACCAGTAGAAGGTGAAGTCCATGAGGACAAGCCCCAGCAAGATTGCAACCGGGTCGGGGATTTTGAGCACGCGCAGGAGGCCGAAGTTTCGGTCCACCGCCCAGAAAGACGCGGCCAGGGCCAGGGGGCGCACCACCCAAAGGCCGACGGCCATAACCGTGGCGGTCAGGGCGAAGTTCACCGGCAAACGCTGACTGCGAGCCCGGGTGCGCCGCCTGAGGGGGTAGACCGCCTCCAAGACCAGGAGCAGCAAGAAGACCGTCCCCAAGATCAGAGGGATGACGGGCAGAGGGGCCGGACCGATATGCAGGCTACCCCAAGCGATTTCTGGGATGGACATCCGACTATGACCCCCGAACGCTAACCTTAGGCCCCAAGTGCGGCCTCGGGAATGAATAATGAAGCTGCCATAACCAGCCGGACCCGACCGTAGGTTTATTTATTCGTTTAGTCAGTTTTTATTTTTTCCCAAACTTTCAACTTTGATATGATCTTGGGGATGAAAAGAGAGAATAAAAAGAGCCCCAATGATAGGAAGATCTTCCACGTGAGCAATTGTCCCCACTGGCCGCTGGCCCAGACTTCTTTGATGGTTCCCACGAAAAAGGTAAAGATGAAGGTGCCTACCAGGATGCCTAAGCCCGTGCCCCAGAGGTAATCCCGGAAACGCACCTTGGTCAGGCCCATGCCGAAGTTCATAGGGGTGAAGGGGAAATAGACCAGGCGCAGGTAGAGCACGGTGGCAAAGCCGTTTTTTTCGATGGCGTCGTCGTATTTCTTAAGGCGGTCGCCGATGAGAGAGGCGGCGAATTCCCGCCCCAGGTAGCGTCCGATGAGAAAGGCCCCCGCCGACCCCAACATTGCCGCCACCCAGACGTAGACGAATCCCCAATAGGGACCGTAGATGGCGGCTCCCAGGGTGGTGAGTAGGGTCCCGGGAATGAACAGGCAGACCCCCACGGCATAGACCAGGATGAAGGCCAGGGGCGCCCAGAGGCCCGCGGCCGCGAGCTGCGCCCCCAACTTTTCCACGGTGAGAAGTTCCCTGACACCGGTATAACGGACCAACACCACCGCAGCCACGATGAAGATTAACAGGAGCATGGCTTTTATTAAGGCTGCCCCACGAAATCTGCGGGTCTGCATGTCTCTTCCTCTACCTCTGCCGCCCGGCTTCCCGAGCAGAACGATGGCTCAGCCTGGGAACCCAGGCGGCACGGATAATGGTTACTTGCCGAAGAAGCGGCCCAGGAAGCCTTTCTTTTTGGGCTCCGGCTCCGGCAACTCCAGGTGCCGGCAGATGGCGGCCTCCAGTTTATCTTCGGAGACATCGGCCCCTTCCACCACGACTTCCTCTCCCACCATGATGGCCGGGGCCGTGGGGAGATCCAACTCGAAATATTCGTCTGTCTGGTAATCGGCAATGGGTTTGGAGATGACCTCCGCCTCAAACTCATACTTTTGGCCCAACCTGGGCACCATTTCCTGGAAATGCTTTCAGGGCTTGCCGTTGGGTTCGTTGTAAAAGCATCTGACTTTTAGCATGTCTTTTTCTCCTTTGGGGAACATTTTTTCAAAAAGACCTTGACAAGGGTGTTGTTTTGCATTAATTAATTAAGCAATTACTTAATTGCTTAATTGGGTCAGCGCTCATGGAATGGGAAATCTCCGAAATGTTTAAAGTCCTGGCCGTGGAAACCCGGGTGAGGATGCTTGAACTCTTGAAGACCCAAGGCCCATTGGGGGCCAAAGAAATTGCCAGACTGGCGGGGATCACCCCCGCGGCGGCCTCGCAGCATCTCAAGATCCTGAAGCAGGCCGGACTGGTAAGGTGCGAGCGCCAGGGATATTGGATACCATATGCCGTTAACCCGGAGGCCTTGGAAAAATACCGCCGGATCTTGTCGGAAGTTTGCACTTGCGGCTGCCAGGGTAGCGGCCAGTGGCGAGAACAGGAGCGCAGCGCAATCTCACTGAAGACCCTGGAACAATACGAACAGGACCTGCAGAATGAGCTGGAAAATGTTCGCCAGAGGATCAAAGAACTGAAGCCAGAATAGGAGGACGCGCTTTTTTTTCTCAATTTAATTAAGTTATTAATTAAATACTTAAACAGAAAGGAGGTGAAAATCATGGCTGAAAAGAAAAACCCCTGTGGTTGTGGCTGCGCCTTGAAACAGGCTGCTCCCAAGGCGTCTGACGACAAGGAAAAGGCCAAAGATACCAAAGAGTCTAAGTAGATCAACATCTTAGCCGAGTGCCAGAGGGCAGCACCGAGAAATTGGCTTCCTGCCCTCTGGGCTTAAAATGGATGGGATAAGCCATGGGGTGTCAGGTTTGGGCCTCCAAAGGTGGTAAACCTAGGTGACGACGGATGGCTGTCTCTAACTTCTCCGCAGAAATCCCCGGTCCCTGGCCAACCACCTCATCGTCAACCATCATCGCCGGAGCCGCAGGCAGGCCCGCAGCCTTGTATGCCTCGCTTTGGTATTCTTCCCTGGACTTGGAAACAGCCTCCACCTCGATTGCGTATTTCTCACCCAACCTGGGTATGATCTCGTGGAGGCGCTTTCAGGTCATGCCGCAGGGATCGTTCAAGAAGATCCTGATCTTGAGCATTTCTTCTCCTTTGATTCATTTCTTGGTTACAGTGACCATGCGGGACAACATCTGCTCCGGCGGCAGATAATCCGCCAGGCGCAGGTTCTGGCATTCGTTCCCCCGGCCGTCCAGAAAAACTATCGTGGGTACGCCCTTGACTGAGTACTGGCTGAGCAAACGAGTGTGCAGAGGATTGCCTTTCTGGGTGAGGTCCACTTTGACCATGACAAAATCCCGGTCCGCCAGTTTCACCACATCGGGGTTATGAAAGGTGATCTCATCCAATTCCCGGCAGGGGGAGCACCAGGTGGCGTAAAAATCGATGATCACCGGCTTTTGCGCTTGTTTGGCCGTCGTCAAGAGCTGATCCGAATATGGCTGCCAGGTTACTCCCGGACCACGGAGGGCCCAGGACCCCACTATGAAGGTGGCAACTACCACACCCACCAGCGCGGCGATGGTCTTGAGCCACCGGAAACCCCGAAAGGCCGCGGTGGTGCGGTCCAGCCACCCCAGGTGCACGGCCGCAGCCAGGGCTACGGCGGCCAGCAGAAGCACACCCACGGATTCCGGCAGGAGCGGCCGGATAAAATAGGCTGCCATACCCACCAGAACCCAGCCCATGAGCTTGCGCACCCAGAGCATCCACTCTCCTGAGCGGGGAAGTTTCTCTAGGCTGCCGGAAAAAATGGCCAGAATAAACAGGGGCAGACCTAATCCCAGGCTGAGGGTAAAAAAGACCAGAAAGCCCAGAAACGGCGATCCCATACTGGCCACCCAGGTGAGCAACCCCAGCACGAAGGGACCGATACAGGGCGCCGCCACCAGCCCCAGGGTCAAGCCCATGAACAAACTACCGAAATAGCCTGCATAAGATTTGGACGCGGCTTGCGTCAGGCTGCCGGGGAGTTTCAATTCCCAGAAACCAAAGAGGCTGGTGGCAAAGAAGACCAGGATGGCCGCCACCGCCAGCAACACCACGGGGTTTTGCAGCATGGCCCCCATGAGGCCGCCGGTTAAGGCCGCGGCAACTCCCAGGCTAGAGTTGGTCAGGGCCAGCCCCGCCAGGTAAAAGAGTCCGTGAGCCACCAGGCGCCCCTGTCCCTGGCCGCTCTTACCGCCAAAATAAGAGACAGTGATGGGGAGCAAGGGGTAAACGCAAGGCGTCAGGTTGAGGGCCATGCCGCCCACAAAGATGCCCAGCATGGTCCAGATCAGGGCCCAACCGGAAAGCAGGCCGGGGGCATAGGCTTCCGGTGCATAATCACACAAACCCAAGGGATCGCTGGCCACGGGCAGGCCAGCTTTTTGCCATTCCGGGAATCCCAAGGGATCGCGATAGACGTTCTTATAACCGAGCTTTACGGCCACCCGGGCCGCCGAGTCGCTGCGGACTCATGCCAAGCCCGCTCAGTAGAAAACGATGAGCCGGTCCTTGTCTGGTCCCAGGAATTTGGCCAGGCTCCCCCGGGAGCGCCACCGCGACCAGGCGTTGGGTTCTATGGAAAAGTTCACGGCCCCCTTCATGTGGCCGGTGCGATATTCCCAATCCTGACGCGTGTCCACCAGCAAGAGCTTGCCGGTGTCCTGCCGGTAGCGCTGTGCCAGTTCTTCGGTAGTTATTAGACGATAGCCGCCATTTTGGGCTTCGGCCTTGACGTCCTCCCAGGTGGCCTCTTTAACGATGATCGGCCGGTTGAGATACCAAAGCACACTTAACGTCAGGGCCGCGGCCACCAGGGCTAAAAGAGTGGTTCCCTTGCGTTGCATGGCCTACCTCGTTACGGTTAAGATATTTTGCCTTCCCTCGACAATTTGGACATGAGGAAATTAGCACCCCGCTCAGACAGCCCGAGCTTATGGGCCAGGTCCTCAGGGCTCATGGGGCCGTGCTGTTTAGCCAGCGAGACCACTTCGTTTTCCAGTTCGTCCAGCCAATCTTCAAACAGGACCAGGAGTTCCGGGTCGGCGACGGCCATCAGTTGCCGTGATTGCGCCACCCGGTTTACCAGCTTTTGACACATGTGCGTTGGATCGACACCTTCGTCCAGGCATTCCGCCAGTCAGAGGTGCACCATGCTGGCAACCTGGTCATCACTGGCGCCACCGATGAGATTAACCACGAAATTCAGCCGATCCTCATCGGTTACCAGAGGCAGGATTTTTTTCAACGCCGCCCCAATTTCTATAAGAGCTTTTTCCGGAGTCATGCGATCTAAACGTTCTTGAATGCCGGCCATATTGATGAAACACCTCCCCCGATTAAAAGGTTGTCCTGGCAGCCAACAAATCTGTGGCCAATGCTTTTAACGCCTCCAGGATCGTCAGAATTCTGGCGTCGGCGATTTCGTAGTACACGAAGGGACCGCTCCGCTCCACCTTGACCAGCAGGGCCTGCCGCAATTCCTTTAGATGATGGGAGACCAAGGGCTGAGACAGGTTCAGTTCTTCGACGATGCTGGAAACGGACTTCTTCTCGTTATTGACGCACAGCAAAATCCGCAAGCGGTTTTCATCCGCGAGACTCTTGGCCACAAAGGCAACTGTCTGGAGATAATCCTCCAACGGCATCATTTTCTCATGACTTGGTTGCGCCAAGTGACCCCCCTTTTCCGGGTACTGGTTTCTTTCCTGTGATCGAACCAGCGACCTTCCCTACATGCCCCGCCTTCTTCATTTCCACATGAGGGCCGAGTATGTCTTCCTCTTCAGCCTGAATGAGCGAGTAGGCAATCTAAATAACGTATAAATATCTATTTATATACTATTCAGTTTTTAGTCAAGGGATATATCAAGCTTATGAAGATAAATTTTTATTAAAAATTGGTGAGAAGATCAAAGAGAGTGGACTCAGCAAGGGGGTTATGGCTCCCAGCAATTTGAGGGCTGGAAAAGATTATCCAAATTTTGCTAATTGTTGGAAATTCCAACAATCGGCTTTCGTATTAATATTAATAAAATTAATAAGTTAACAATACCGAATAGGAATTGTTGGATTATCAGACATAACGTCGAATAAACAAATCATATTGTATAAAGCATAAATGTAATTAATTATCAGATAGTTACCTCAATATTCAGAGTCTGGCATATCCCTTGCCTATTCATAAGTTTAGCGATCCCTTGCAGCGCCAAGTGGTGCGATAAGGAGGATTAAATGAAGTCGGGTCAGACCATTGAGGATAAACGAGGTTCAGTCATGGTAGTGGGTGGAGGCATCGCCGGCATGCAAGCTGCGCTGGATGCTGCCAATTCAGGGTTCTATGTCCACCTGGTGGAAAAGGGGCCGAGCATCGGTGGCACCATGGCGCAGATCGACAAAACGTTTCCCACCAACGACTGCGCCATGTGAATTATCTCCCCCAAGCTGGTCGAGGTCGGCCGGCACACGAACATTGAGCTGCATACCCTTACTGAACTGCAGAAGATCACTGGAGAGGAAGGCAATTTCAGCGTAACTCTCAAAAAGCAGCCGCGTTATGTTGACGCCTCCAAGTGTACCGGCTGCGGCACCTGCATGGAGGCCTGCCCGATTCGCTATGAAGTTCAGTTGCCGGAAACGGTTAAACTGGCCCGAACTGCCTATGCCAAAGCTACTGACGAAGAGGCGGTGGCCGATATTATCGACCGCTACCGGGAGGAGCGTGGCAATCTGCTGCCCATCTTGCTGGACATCAACCGCCAGTTTAACTGGCTGCCCCGTGCGGCCCTGGAGCATGTCGCCGATGAGTTGGGTACGCCCCTCACGGAGATTATCCGGGTAGCCAGTTTTTACAATGCCTTTAGCCTCGTGCCCCGGGGCAAGCACATTGTCAATATTTGCCTCGGGACCGGGTGCTTCGTTAAAGGATCGCCCCAACTCCTGGAGCGCTTGGAAAAGACTTTAAAAATCAAGCATGGCCAGACCACCAAGGACTTTTTGTTTACCCTGGAGGTGGTTCGCTGCATCGGCTGTTGCGCTCTGGGGCCGGCCCTGCGGGTGGGAGCCGACACCTATGGCCGCGTCGCCCCGGAGCAGGTGCCTGAAATCATTGACTCATACAGGAAGAGCGTGAGCTTATGAAAATCCTCTCTTTGGAGCATCTGGATGAAGTCAAGCAGCGGGGCCTGGCCCTGACCTACCCACCTAAAATCAAGATCATGGTGGGGATGGCCACCTGCGGCATTTCCGCGGGAGCGGATAAGGTCTTGCAGGCGTTGGCCGACCGATTGGAGGAAAGCAACCTGGACGTGGTGTTGGATACCACCGGCTGTATCGGCTACTGCCAGCGGGAGCCCCTGGTGGATGTGGTCTATCCCGGGAAGGTGCGTCTCAGTTATCACAGCATGACGCCCGACAAAGCGCTGGAATTGCTGGAAGCAATCGGGGCCGGGCAGTTCTATTGGGACAACCTCCTGTGCCGCATCGATCAGGAAGAATTTTTGATGGAGGGCATCTCCCGTCCGTACGCCAATCCGCACCCCCCGGAACTGCCCCAGGACATTCCCCGTTACGAAGACCTGCCTTTCTTCGCCAAGCAGGTAAAAATTTCCCTGCGCAATTGCGGCTTCATCAACCCCGAGCGGATCGAAGAATATATTGCCCGGGGTGGCTACCGGGCCCTGCATGAGGCCGTCACCTTAATGACCCCCGAACAGGTCATCGCTGAGGTAAAGGGGTCGGGTCTGCGGGGCAGAGGTGGCGCCGGGTTCCCCACCGGCCAGAAGTGGGAGTTTTGCCGCCAGGCGCCGGGCGATGTCAAATATGTGATCTGTAATGCCGATGAAGGCGACCCCGGGGCCTTTATGGATCGCGGCATCCTGGAAGGCGACCCTCATGCGGTCATCGAAGGGATGGCCATCGGCGCCTATGCTATGGGGGCGCAAGAAGGCTACATTTATTGCCGGGCGGAGTATCCGCTGGCCATCAGCCGCCTGAAAACCGCCATCTCCCAGGCCCGTTCCTTGGGCCTCCTGGGGGACCGCATCTTCAACAGCAGCTACTCCTTCAACCTGAAGATTCGGGAAGGCGCCGGCGCCTTTGTTTGCGGCGAGGAGACGGCGCTCATCGGCTCCATCGAAGGCCGCGTGGGCGAACCCCGCCCCCGTCCCCCCTTCCCGGCCCAAAAGGGATTGTGGGGCAAACCCACCACGATCAACAATGTGAAAACCTGGTCTCACATCGCCCCCATTGTGGCCCGGGGGGCCGCCTGGTACGCCGCTCTGGGCACGGAAACCGCGCGGGGCACTACGGTTTTTTCCCTGGTGGGGAAGATAAACAACTCCGGTCTGGTGGAGATACCTTTGGGCATGCCCCTGAAAGAATTGATTTACGACATCGGCGGGGGTATCCAGGACAACCGGATGTTGAAGGCGGTGCAGACCGGCGGTCCCTCCGGCGGCTGCATCCCTGCCAGCCTGATGGACACGCCGGTTGAGTATGAATCCCTGGCCAAGCTCGGTTCCATCATGGGGTCAGGGGGCATGATCGTCATGGACCAGGGGACCTGCATGGTGGACCTGGCCAAGTATTTCATCTCCTTCACTATGGATGAATCCTGCGGCAAGTGCACCCCCTGCCGGGAAGGCACCCAACGCCTTTGGGAAATTCTTACCACCATCACCGAAGGCCGCGGCGCGGTAAGCGATTTGGACGCCCTGGAAGAGCTGGCAAATTATATCAAGGAAGTGGCCTTGTGCGGCCTGGGGGCCACCGCGCCTAACCCGGTGCTCACCACCCTGAAGTATTTCCGTGAAGAATACCTCCAGCACATTATAGATAAACAATGCCCGGCCCGGGTCTGCCGGCGCCTGTCCCCGGCCCCCTGCCAGTTCGCCTGCCCGGCAGGGATAGATATCCCCAGCTACATCGCCTTGATTGCCCAGGGACAGTACGAAGAAGCCCTGGAACTCATCCAGGAGGACAACCCGCTGCCCGGCGTCTGCGGCTACGTCTGCACCGCCCCTTGCGAGGTGCAGTGCAAACGCGGGGTTATCGACCAGCCCGTGGCCATCAAGTCACTCAAACGCTTTGTGGCGGATTTCGTGCGGCAGCATGGCTCCGTGTTCCAATACCCGGTGCCGCCCCGGGCCGAAAAGGTGGCGATCATCGGCTCGGGTCCCGCGGGCTTAAGCGCAGCTTATTACCTGGCCCGGGAGGGTTACCCGGTAACGGTCTTCGAGGCCTTGCCGGAGGTGGGGGGGCTGCTGCGAGTCGGCATCCCCAGCTTTCGCTTACCTCAAGAGGTCCTCGATTTTGACCTTCAGACCATCGCCGCCCTGGGAGTGGAGTTCCGAACTCACAGTCGCCTGGGTCGAGACATCTTTCTGGACGGCTTGCGGGACCAGGGGTACCAGGCCTTTTTCCTGGCTACCGGGACACATCATATCGCCCGCCTGGATATTGAGGGCGAGGATTTACCCGGAGTGCTGTCAGGAATAGATTTCTTACGGCAGGTCAGATTGGGCCGGCCACCGGCCCTGGGGCAAAGCGTGGCGGTCATCGGCGGGGGCAATGTGGCCATTGACACAGCCCGCACGACGGTTCGTCTGGGCAGCGCGGCAACGATTCTCTACCGCCGCTCGGAAGCTGAAATGCCAGCCTATGCCGAGGAGGTGGCCCAGGCCAAGGAAGAAGGGGTAACCTTCCGGTTCCTCACTCAGCCCATTAAAATCTTAGGGGAAGACTGTGTCAGCGGCATCGTCTGCCAAGGCATGGAACTGGGCAAGCCAGACCCATCGGGCCGGCGGCGCCCCCTACCGGTGCACGGTTCGGAAATGGCTCTGCGGGTGGATGGGGTGATTCGGGCCATCGGCCAGATACCGCCGGTTATGAAATTCTCCATGGCTGACGAGCCTTTGCGCGTCACGGAGCGCCGCAACATTTGGACCCATCCGCTCAACCTGGCCACCAATCTCACCGGGGTCTTTGCCGGGGGCGACGTCGCCACCGGTCCGGCCACCATCGTGGAGTCGGTGTGGGCCGGTAAACAGGCCGCCAGGTCGATCCATCGTTATCTGCAAGGAGTGCCCCTCGAAGAAACATCCCGTATTGCCGTCCCGCGGCGGCGGGTGTCACCCTCGGAGATTGCGGACGAAGAACGGGCGCAGTTCCTGCGGCCGGGCATGCCCAAAAGCAGAGCCATCGAACGCATCAAGGATTTTTCACTGGTGGAACTGGGACTCACCGAAGAGCAATGCCGCCAGGAGGCGTTAAGGTGCCTCAGGTGTGATTTAGGAGAATAAGGCGATGGTCAACCTGACGATTGATGGACTCCTGGCAGAGGTTCCGGCGGATTCGACTGTCTTGGAGGCGGCCCGGAAACTGCGGATAAATATCCCCACCCTGTGTTACTGCGAGGCCATCGAAGCCTACGGGGGCTGCCGCTTGTGCGTGGTGGAGGTGGAGAGGAACGGCCACTCCCGCCTCACTGCTTCCTGCACCCTGCCGGTGGAAGAGGGCCAGAACATCCAGACCCAGTCTCCCCGGGTCATCAAGGCGCGGCAGATGACCATGGAGCTTCTCCTGGGGCGTTGCCCGGGGGTTCCCGCCCTGCAACATATGGCCCGTCAGTTGGGGGTCTCGGAAGTAAGATACTCCCCCGGAACCAGCGACTGCACCTTGTGCGGCCTGTGTGTCCGGGTGTGCAGCGAGCTGCAGCATGTGGGAGCCATTGGCATGGTGGGCCGGGGCGCCAAGCGTCAGGTGATGACCCCTTTCGGCGAGTTCTCGGAGATTTGCCGCACTTGCGGGGCATGCGCCAATGTCTGTCCCACCGGACACATGAAAGACTTCGGCAAAATTAGCGGCAAGACGCCCAAGCCCAAGCTTTCCGAATTCAACCTGGGCCTCACCAGCCGGGGCAACATCTACCGCACCTATCCCCAGGCCGTCCCGGCCACGCCGGTCATTGACCCGGCCAATTGCATCCAGTTCCTGACCGGAGACTGCGGGGTCTGCGCCCAATCATGCGTGGCTGGCGCCATCGACTACGGCCAGAAAGAAGAGACGTTGTCCGTCGATGTGGGCTCGGTAATCCTGGCTCCCGGATTTCGCACCTTCGACCCCCAGGGATTGCCTAACCTGTCGTACCATCACCCCAATGTGGTCACCACCCTGGAATTCGAACGCATCCTCAGCCCTGGGGGACCGTTCCAGGGTCATATACAGCGCCTGTCCGACGGCCGGGAGCCGAAGAAGATCGCCTGGATACTCTGCGTGGGTTCCCGAAGTGAGCGGGAAGGTTGCCAGGACTATTGCTCGGCGGTGTGCTGCATGACGGCCCTCAAACAGGCGATCATCGCCAAGGAGCACGTGGGCCCCGAGTTGGAGATGGCCCTCTTTTATATGGATATGCGCACCACCCGCAAGGGTTTCGAGAAATATTACGAGCGCGTCAAGAGCCAAGGAGCCCGGATGATCCGGGCCATGGTGCACTCGGTGCGGCCCGAGGGTAATTCGGGGGACCTCCGGCTGGATTACGTGACCGAAAATGGGGAGCCTTGCCTCGAAACCTTCGATATGGTGGTCCTGGCGGTGGGCATGGAGATTCCGGCCAGCACCAGAGAACTGGCCCGGAGGGTTGGAATCGACCTCAGTCCTCACGGGTTTGTAAAAGCCAGTTGCTTTGCCCCGGTGGCCACTTCCCGTCCCGGGATTTATGCCTGCGGCGCCTTTACCGGTCCGAAGGATATCCCGGAGTCGGTGCGGGAAGGCAGCGCCGCCGTTGCCGCCGCCACCAGAGCAATCGCGGCAGCCAGGAATACCCTGCTCAAAAAGAAGGAATACCCGCCGGAACGGGATGTCTGGACCGAACCGTGCCGCGTGGGGGTCTTTGTGTGCAACTGCGGCATCAATATCGGAGGCGTCGTCGACGTGCCGGCCATTGTGGAGCAGGCCCGGTCCATTCCCGATGTCGCTTACGCGCAGGAGAACCTTTTTACCTGCTCGGAAGACGCCCAGAATCAGATAATCGAGATGATAAAAGAACACCGCCTGAACCGGGTGGTGGTGGCGGCCTGCAGCCCCTCGACCCACCAGCCCATTTTTCAGGATATGCTTCGCAATGCCGGTCTCAACAAATATCTCTTCGAGATGGCCAATATTCGGAACCACTGCACCTGGGTTCATCAAGGTGAGCCGGAGGCCGCCACCCGGAAGTGCCGGGACCTGGTAAATATGGCAATTGCCAAGGCGCGGCTCCTTAAGCCGCTGCCTTATCTGTCCTTGGGGGTCAATAAAAAGGCCCTGGTCATCGGTGGTGGGGTCGCAGGCCTGAGCGCCACCCTGAGTCTGGCGGAGCAGGGTTATGCAGTGCATCTGGCCGAACGTAAGAGCCAGTTGGGCGGCCATGCCCTCAAGCTGCATACCACCTGGCGGGGAGAGCTGGTGGCCCCCTTTGTCCAAGAGTTAATTCAACAGGTAAACAGCCACAACAATATCGAGGTGCACCTTTCGGCCACTGCCCAAGGGGTCTCCGGCACGGTGGGTAATTTTACTACCACCCTGTCCACCGGCCAGGTAGTGGACCACGGCGCCGTCGTTCTGGCCACCGGTGCGGAGTCGTATAAACCCGAGGGCATGTATCTCTACAAAGAACACCCCAATGTGCTCCTGTCTCTGCAATTGGATCAAGAACTGGCCGCCATGAGCAATAAGGTGAAGAGTGCCCGATCGGCCGCGTTTATCCAGTGCGTGGGCTCCCGAGTGCCGGAGCGGCCTTACTGTAGCCGGGTGTGCTGCTCCCACAGTGTGGAAAATGCCCTCAAGCTCAAGGAAATTAACCCTGATGGTGAGGTTTTCATTCTCTATCGGGACATGCGCACCACCGGTGAGATGGAAATCCTCTACCAGCAGGCGCGGGAGCAGGGCGTCATTTTTATCCGCTATACCCCGGACTATCCCCCTAGGGTGGAAGCCAATGGGGATGGCCTCAGGATTACCGCAATGGATCACGTGCTTCACCGGCCAGTATCATTTCCGGTAGATCTTTTGACTCTGGCCACCGCCATCGTCCCCCATGACAATGCTCCCCTGGCGGAAATGTACAAGGTAGCCCTCAACGAAGAGGGGTTTTTCAATGAGGCCCACGCCAAGATCAGACCGGTGGATTGCGCCACTGAGGGCATATTTCTGGCAGGGCTGTGCCATAACCCCAAGCCCCTGGAGGATTCCATCCGCCTGGCCTGGGCCGCGGCGGCCCGGGCCGCCACTATCCTTTCCAAAGAATATCTGGAATTGGGGGCCAACATCGCCGTGCCCGTGCATGAAAACTGCGACGGCTGCGCCTTCTGTGTGGACGGCTGCCCCTTTAAGGCCATTACCCTGTTGGAATACATGTGGGAGAGCCAGGTCAAAAAAACCGTGGAAATCAACGAAATCCTCTGCAAAGGCTGCGGTTCCTGCATGGCCACCTGTCCGAAACAGGGTATTAACGTGGCCGGGTTCTCCCTCCAGCAGTTGGAAGCCCAGGTAGACGCAGCTTTGGGCCTGATCTAATCAGGGGAGATAATTTGCCTTATTTCGTAGTAAATTATTTTCTCATGGACATTATGGCCTTAGTGGAATGATGGAGAATTTGCAGAAATCATGTTATCATGTGAATATTCCGGACTAAACCTGGAGGCGCGTGGTAGTAAACCGCGTCATCCGACTCCCTTCAGGAGTTCATTATGAGTCCCGGCAAGCAGGTCTATAATCTGGCCCTGGTGGGAGCAGGGCGACAAGGCATGACCATCCTGGAAGCCTTGGTGCCTATCCAGCGGGATGACCAGCTCTTGCGTGTGGTGGCGGTGGCGGATCTGAACCCGGAAGCCCCCGGCATCCTTTATGCTTACCGGCATAATCTGTTGGTCACCGTCAATTTCACCGACCTGTTCCAAATCCCCGAATTGGACATCATCGTCAACGCCACCGGCCGCCCGGAAGTCGCTTTACAGTTGGACGGCCAGCGTCCCGGGAGATTGATAGTCCTCAATGTGGATCGCCCCCTTTCCTGGGAGGACTTCTGGGACCTCATCTCCATGGATCTTTCCTCGGTTCAGGCAGCCACCCCTTTGAAAACTGTCATTGTGGGGGGAGGGAAAGGAGGACATGAAGTTCTTCAGTTGATTGCCAGGGATCAGCATTACCAGCGCCGCATCGACATTCTCGGGGTGGTTGATCTCAACAGCCAGGCCCAGGGAATCATCCTGGCCAGAAATATGGGTATCCCCACCTTTACCGATTGCTCCCCCCTCCTGGAGTCAAATCCGGACCTTATTCTGGAACTTACCGGAGACCCCCGAGTGCGGGATAAAATTATTCAGCAAAAGGGGCCCGGCACCCAGATTATCGACCACAGTAAGGCGCGGCTTTTCTGGGATATTTTACATAGAGAAGAAGACCGGCTGCGGAGCAAGGTGGAGAGCGAAATCAGGATGGCCGGCCAACGCACTCGCTTTCAGAGAATATTCAACCACTTGCCCGATCCGGTCCTCGTGCTGCGCCCCAATTATTTAGTAGAGGAAGCCAATCTCCCCTTTCTGAACCGCTTCCACAAGACGGCTCATGAGGTTATCGGCAAGCCGTGTTATGAAGTATTGCGTCAGTTCGAAGAGCCCTGTGACCGTATGGGCCTGACCTGTCCTTTGCCGAGGGTTTTGGAGAAAGGGGAAACCGTCCAGATTTTGCAGCGCTCCGCCAACGGCGGCACGATTCGCTATGATGAAATCACCATGTCCCCTTTGTGTCCGCCGGAAGGGACCAAAAAAAGGCTTATCGAAGTTATCAAAGATGTCACCCCTCGCAAGGAGTTGGAGGAGGCCCTGCAGAGTTCGGAAGAAAGGACCCGGAAGGATAAGGCTTTTCTGGAGACCATTGTCAATGGCATTGCCGACCACATGATGGTGATCGACCTTAACTACCGGATCATCGAAGTGAACCGGGCTTTGCTGGAGATGGTGGGTCTGAAACGGGAAGAAGTGGTGGGCAAACATTGTTACGAAGTGTCGCACCACTTGAAAGTCCCGTGCACTACTCCGGATCATCCCTGTCCTTTAAAAGAGGCGGTGGCTACGGGTAAGGCCGCCTCAGCCACGCATGTGCACTTTGATAAGGATCGCCGGGAGCACTATTATCACGTGATCTGCCACCCGCTGTTTAATGAGGCAGGGCGGATTCATCGGGTAGTTGACCTGTCACGGGATATTACCCAGGAGATCCTGGCCCGCACGCATTTACTCCATGATGACAAGATGACCTCTTTGGGAAAGTTGTCCGCCAGTGTGGTGCACGAAATCAATAATCCCCTTACCGGCATACTCAACTTCGTCAGTTTGATGGAAAGCATGATGGGCCAGGAGGCCCTGAGCGAGGAGGAATTGGGTGATATCCGCCGCTATCTCGCCATGGTCCATAGTGAGACCGCCCGGATCGGCAGAACGATTGCCAACCTCCTGGCCTTTGCGCGCAAAACCAATCCGGAATTCAAACCGCTGGACCTCAACGCCATAGCCGCGGAGACGTTGTCTCTGACCGGGTACCAAATGCGGCTCCAGGGAATTACCATGGAGCGTCAACTGGCTAAGAACCTGTTTCCGGTCCTGGCGGATAAGGGACAGATGAAGCAGACGTTTTTGAATCTCTTCCTGAACGCTCAGGATGCCATGCCCCAGGGGGGGGTGCTCACCCTGGAAACGAAGAATTCCCGGCGCCACACGGTGGTGGTAAAGGTATCCGACACCGGAAGAGGTATCCCTAAGGAAAATTTCTCTCAGATCTTCGAACCGTTCTTTACGACGAAAAAGACCAGTTCCGGCGCGGGGCTGGGACTCTCCGTGGTGTACGGCATCGTCCGGGACCACCAGGGAACCATCAAAGTGGATAGCGTCCTGGGACAAGGGACCTCGTTTACCATTCGCCTGCCTGCCTTTAAGCCTGGAGAAAAAGATGCTGCCACATAAAAAGATCAGCATCCTTGTGGTGGATGATGAGGTGAGCATCCGCGAATCTTTGCACGGTTGGCTAAAACGGGGCGGCTATCAGGTGGAAACCGCGGCCGACGGGCTCGCGGCGCTGGATAAAATCCGGGAGAATCACTACGACATCGTGCTCATCGACGTTAAAATGCCAGAGATGGACGGCCTAACCCTGCTCAAGAAACTCAAGGAAAGCCAGGCCGACACGGCCATGCTCGTGATGACGGCCCACGGTGATATCCATGACGCCGTGGAAGCCATAAAGTTGGGGGCCTACGACTATCTGCTCAAGCCCTTCGAATTGGAGGAACTTAATTTCACCATCGAAAAAATGGTCGAGATGCAAAACCTGGCGATGGAGAACCTGATCCTAAAAGAGCGGCTGGCGACCATTACCCGCTTTGAAAACCTGGTGGGTCAGGCTCCGGTCATGCTCAAGCTGTTCGAAACCATCGTCAATGTCGCCCAAACCGACGCCACCGTCTTGATCACCGGGGAAACCGGCACCGGCAAAGAACTGGTGGCCAGGGCCATCCATGCCCAGAGTTCCCGGTGTTATGCCCCCTTTATAGCCCTCAACTGTGGAGCCTTTACGGAGCATCTCCTGGAAAGCGAGCTCTTCGGACATGAAAAAGGCGCGTTTACGGACGCCAAATATACTAAGAAAGGTCGCCTGGAAATGGCCCATGGCGGAACCCTCTTCCTGGATGAGGTGGGTGACATCTCCATGAAGATGCAGATCGACCTGCTAAGAGTCCTGGAGACCCGGGAATTCACCCGGGTAGGCGGGACCATCCCGTTGCGCAGCAATTTCCGGGTCATCGCCGCCACCAACCAGGACCTCCACGAGGGCATTCGGTGCAAAACTTTTCGCCAGGACCTGTTCTACCGCCTGAACGTCATCCATCTCCCGGTGCCGCCCTTGCGGGAGCGTGCGGAAGATATTCCCCTGCTGGCGCAACATTTCCTGAGACGCTACGCCACGGAGACCAAAAAGAAGATCGACTCTATCCTGCCAAAGGCCATGGAGGCGATGCAGCGCTATTCCTGGCCGGGAAACGTCCGGGAGTTGGAAAACGCCATTGAAAGGGCGGTCGTGGTGGGGAAAAGCCGGCAGATCAAGCCCGGTGACCTGCCTTTTGTAGCTGCAGACGGCGCCGCGGAATTGGGGGAATTATCCCTGGAGGAACTGGAGCGCCAACATATTGCCCGGCTCCTGGCCTCCAAAGGCGGCAACCTCTCCAATGTGGCCAGGGTGCTGCGCATCAACCGCTCCACGCTCTACGAAAAAATCAAAAAATACGGCCTCACCTCTTGAAAACAAAGTGCATCGAGGCCTCCGGCCTTAAGAATTCATGCCTCCCCCCCCGTTTTTAGGCTTGGTGGCTTTGGGTCCGGTTGATCCGGAAATCCTGCGGCAGTTGCGTATCGCCATCACCAAAATTCTTTTCCTGCCGGCGCGAGTCCTGCGCCCCAAACCTTTACCCCTGCAAGCCTACCACATGGTACGGCAACAGTACCACTCCACCAGGCTCTTGGAACACTTATTAACCGACGATGATTCCCACGCCTTCCGGATATTAGGGGTTACCACGGCGGACCTCTTTATTCCGATATTTACCTTCGTTTTCGGTGAAGCCCAGTTGGAAGGAAAGGCTGCGATTATCTCCATGTTTCGGCTCCGGGGCGAAGTTGGGGGTTTCGCGACGCCAAAGTCTATTTTTTTAAGAAGACTCATCAAATTAAGCCTGCATGAATTGGGTCATACCTTCGGCCTGGGGCACTGCCGGCAAGATGGTTGTCTTTCAGGATTTTCCGCCAACCTGGAGACTTTTGACGGGAAGAACCTGGCCTTTTGCAAATATTGCCGGGCCCTTTTGATCGACTACTTTCGGGACAATGGACTGAAGCTACAACTTAAGCGGTACCAAGAAACTCCCGCACCAGGCGATCCCATCCCAGCTGAGGATAGGCGCCGAAGACATCGTCGATGATCATGCCCCCGGAAGGCATCGTCACCCCTACCATGGATTCAAGCATTCCCAAAAGCCGGTGGGATTCATGCTCCATCCAGGCGACATTGCACTGGCCAAAAAGCATCTTTTCCAGGTCCGGCTTCAGATTGGTGGGGGTAACCACGAACAGCCAGCCCTCGCCATACGGGTCATCATGCGGCAGTCTGGGATTTTGCCGGACCCTGGGATTCACCGCCTCAATGACTCCATCCAGCGGCGCCAGGACCGCGGCTGGTTTCCCCTGGCGGCTCAGGGTCAACGCCACTTCATCTGCGTGAATCTCCTTCCCGAGGTCGGGGAGCATGATTTTAGCGGCGGGACCAAGGACCTTTTGGGAAAAGTCGTCTAAACCGATGCGGACTCGACCGGCATGCTCCAGCGCGACCCAGGTATGACCACGGTGGAGAAAGCTGGAGGTCGGCACCGTAATGCCGAAAACCTCTTGCACTTTGGGTTTTTCCGGGGCCAGAAAGAAATCTAATTGCTCTTCCAGGAGCTCATCAAAGGAACATTGATGACAATGTCTGGTCTTCATCAATTGGCACTTTGGCTGCTCCCCGGAGCGTTGGTGCATCTTTTTCTCCCAGGCGGCAGCATGACCCTTCTTAGCCCGCGGCTGTTGGTCGGCCTGCCTCCCGGCCAAATTGTCGGACGCGGCTTCGGTCATGGCCCGATCGAATTCACAGTTCGCACAATCGAAGTTCTTATTGCAGATCTTGAAATCGATCACGCAGGCTTCCATCCAGATGCAGGGCTTTTTCCCTTGGGTAATTTGGTTTGTCATGACCTCACCTTCCCCAGCTTACAAGCTGCACCGGCAGGCCGGAGCCTCGAGCGGCTGGCCCCGCCCTGCCAGGCCATCGTGTTTTCATAGTTTCCTCTTCCAGCCTTTAGTTGTGAGCGGCAAGAAAAACTCCCGTTCCAGAGCTTGCCAGCCTAACTGGGGATAATGACCAAAGACATCGTCAATTATCGAGCCGCCGTCCGGGAGAGTGCAGGTGGAGCCCATGAGGTTCAGCAAACGGTGAGCCTCTAAATCGATCCATTCGACATTGCCCTCTCCAAAAGCCAGGTTGTCCAGATTACGCTGGAGATTGATGGGCTTGACCAAAAACAGCCAGCCTTCTCCGTAAGGGTCATCGTGGACCAAGTTGAGCTGACGACGCACCTTGGGGTTGATGGCCTCGATAATCCCATCCACTGGCGCCAGGAAGGCGGCTATACGTTTTTGCCTGACCAAAGCCATGCAAACGTGATCCTGACGGGAAATCTTTCCTACTTCAGGAAAGGTAAATTTGTCTGCCGGGCCCAAGACTTTCTGAGAAAAGTCATCCAATCCCACCCGCACCCGGTCGTCGCTTTCCACCACGGCCCAGGTGTGGCCCCGGTGCAAATAATAGGTATCGGTGGGCACTTGGAAGCCGAAGACCTCAGCCATCTGTGGCTGTGACCGCGCTGGCGGAGGTTCCCACCTCTCTTTCTCCACGTTTGTTTGCCTGGACATGACCTATGCCTCCTTTATGATCTTGAGTTTGTGAACTTCTTTTTCAGGCTTTTTAAGAAAAACTCCTGGACCAGGGGCCGCCAGCCGATTTCCGGATAATGGCCATAGAGGTCATCAACGACGGTGCCGCCATCCGGCAGGGTAACGCCCACCGTGCTGTCCATAAGGTTAAGTAACCGGTGAAATTCTTCATCGATCCAGGTGGCGTTAGCTTCTCCGGAGAACAGATTGTCCAGGTTGCGCCCTAAATCAGTGGGTTTGAGCCTGAACAGCCAGCCTTCTCCGTAAGGATCATCGTGAATCAAGCTGGGCTTCTGGCGAATCTTGGGGTTAATGGCTTCGATTACGCCATCCACCGGCGCCTCGAAGGAAGCCTTACGTCCCTGTTTGAACAGGGCCAGGCAGAGATGATCCTGGTAATTCACCTTGCCGACCTCGGGCAACTTGAGGTCGTCCGACGGACCCAGGATCTTCTGGGAAAAGTCATCCAAGCCCACCCGCACCCGGTCATCGCTTTCCACTACGGCCCAGGCATGGCCCCGATGCAAATAATAGGTCTCAGTGGGTACCTGAAAACCATAAATCTCCACCATTTTCGTATAATTATTCATGATGACATCCATCCTTTGGGGTTTGATCTATAGTGGAGCAATGAATATGCCAACCCCCGCCCGCTAGTTTATCTTATTGATATTACTACTAAACCTATGTAAGGGCTCTTATTGTAGACCATTACAACCTGTTGGATAAAGCAACAAGTAAATCCTCTTTAATCAGTTAATATATTGATTTAATTATTAAATATAACTTGTTGTAAATTCCTACGAATTAATCTAGAGGCAAGCGGCCTGACTTGACGGCGAAGGATGGTAACCCGGGGCGGGGGGGAGCTTAACTCTTGTGAGATTGCCACGAAATTTTTGGGGAAACCGAAATCCAAGACTCCTCACCAAATGAATCTGTGGGATACTTGATTACCCCCAGTACAAGATTCCCATTGATTTTCTCATTTCTGGTATAAATTTTTAAACCAAAAGACCTGAACGATTTAGGACGATAGATTATTTATTATGTGATATCATTAGGTTATATTTATGGTATGGCTTGGTATGATAAGTGCATGGATATATTGCATAGATGAACTGATTAAGGAAACCCCCAATTCCCCCCTTAAAAGTTCATATACCAATTCTCCTTTTCACTGGCCGGGACTCCCCCTCTCGGCCAGTTTGTTTTTTTCCCTTAATTGTTCCATTATATTGATTCGATTTGTTCACCTGCCGCCGTCGACAAACCAGATAGCACCATGCAAGATGGCTGTTCTTTCATTTGCAAACCACCGATAACTGTTGTATTGGTATTTTAAACCTTATGGCGAGTGAATCCTTGTAAATGGCGCCATCGCAACGCCTGCTGACTCGATTGACCCTTTACAATCCATGAACCCAAAGGAATAATCCTCATGCCCAGCGAAATTCTCAATCTAACGGCTCAAATAGTTATATCGCATGCCTCCATGACTGAACTAACTCCCAAAGAATTAATCGCGGAAATTAAGAGCATTCATGATGTCTTGGTTTCCTTGGATAAAGAAGTTGTAGTTACAGAACCCAAGCCCCCAGTGACCCGACAGCGCAAGCTTCGAAAAGTTAAAATAGAAGCATCCCCTGAAGCCAACGCGGTTAAAAATGAGGAAGGGTTGCCTGTTGGAGATCCGGATTATATGGAGTTTATGGAAAGCCGGGAAGGGTAAGCGGAACCAGATAGTTACCTTGGTCATTAATTGTGATGGAGAAACCATGAGCAAATACATGCATCTCACAGTCACTGTTAATCCTTATTATCAAAAGAATTTGGAGGATACTTATCCAAATTTGACTCGTCGTTTAAAGGCGTTAGATCAAGACTTGGTGGAACGGAATCCTTCACTTTATGCAATTGCGGGACAATTGGATAAACTTCTTTATGCCTTCGATGGCACGCCGGTCAGAGAGGTGCTTCTCCGGCATAGAGATAGTCTTCGCAACCTTCATAAGGGCATTGAAGAGAATATAGCCGATTGGAATCTCGCCCAAGCTGATGGCCTTCTTTATAAGCTAGAGGATCTATTTGACAAAATAGAATCTGAATTAGATTAAGACTATAGTGGCAAACCACTGAAAGAAATTGGTGACCTAAAGATCGATTTCTTTTCATCAATCCCCGAAGAGGGGCCAAAAGCAGATGCGGCCTCAAGCCACTCAAGACCCCCGTTCTGAAGTATTTTCTCCTGTAGTGGTCAAAATCAAAATTCTTGATTATTTTTATCAGTTCGTATATTAACCTAATCTAGGACCTCAGATGACCAAGAGATACAGTATCGAAAAATCCACCGGCTTTATCATTTACCGCACCGCTCTGGCGATGAAGGGAGCTTTGCAACGGACTCTGAAGGAACACGGATTTGATATTACCCCTGAGCAATATGGGATTCTAATGCTTCTCCGGGAAGAGGAGGGGCTTTCTCAAAAGGAGATTGGCGACGTACTCTTCAAGGATAAGCCCAACATCAGCCGGATGTTGGACGCCCTGGAGAGGAAAAGATTAATCCTGCGCCAGTCAACCGACCGCAGAAGTTTTGCCATATTCCTAACCGCAGAAGGAAAAAAGCTGGCAGAAGATATCCTTCCTATCAAACTGCAACTGGAAAAAAAAGCGCTCAATGGCTTGTTAGCGAGGGAACTAGAACTATTGGAAAGCCTTATTAATAAAATCTATGGGAATATTTCGTAATTTTTTTTAAGGTTAAAGTTATTATAATAACCGTTAATCATAGAACTATATATACCGGTGCCAAAAAGTCTCCTTCATCATCTATTGCCTTAAAATATTTTTTTGGATATAAAGTTACTATGTTAACCGTTAATGTCTTAATCGTAATCCAGGGCTTCCGGAGGGAGCTATGAAAACCTTGGCTTCGGCTTTGGTTATTTTTTGCCTGGCTCTTGGGCTTGCTGGTTGCGCCGACCTCAAAACCCCCGAACAAAAATTTGCCAACCTGGAGAAAAGGGCGGCCGGGGGAGATGTGCTGGCCTGGTATAGCCTGGGACTCATGTATGAACGGGGATACGGCGTCGCCCAGGATATATGTCAGGCTGTCTTATGCTTCAGAAAGGCGGCGGAGCAAGGACAGGTTGAGGCCCAATATCGTCTCGGTTCCATGTATTACCATGGCCAGGGGGTATCGAGAGATGTAAAGCAGGCCGCCGAGTGGTATAAACAAGCCGCGCAGCAAGGATCAACCCCGGCCCAGGCGGCCCTGGGCAATATGTATTTATCGGGTGAAGGAGTGGACCAGGATAGTTCCAAGGCCGCGTACTGGCATAAAAAATCTTTAAAACTAAAGAAACATGTCGATTTTACGCGTGATTAAGCATCTCGACCGTATTCGCAACGAGGTCCGGCCGGAATGTGGGATCATTCAGCGCCTTGTTCTCCTAGCTTTCTCTAGCCCTCTCCATATTGGCGCGGTATAGTCTGCCGATATGCCCTTTCCGCGGTTGCTAATTCCTTCTGAATTTCCTTGACAATATGTCGGATAATTCTATATTGTGACGGTAAGTTCATATTATGAAGGATAGATGCAGCGCCGGAGGCCAGACGATGGAAGACCAGAAGCTCCCAAGGCGGGAAAGGGAGAAATTGCGGCAGCGTCAAGAGATGCTCGCCACCGCGCTCGATCTTTTCTCGCGGAAGGGATACCACAACGTCTCCATGCACGAAATCGCCCAGAAGGCCGAGTTCGCCATCGGCACCCTTTACAAGTTTTTCCAGAATAAGGAGGACCTTTACAAGGCCCTGGTTTTGGAGTTATGCGACGAGTTTGAAGACTCGATCATGCGAGCAATTGAACAACCGCAGGACGAAGCAGAAAAACTGCGCAGTTATGTTCGGGCCAAAACCGAGGTGTTTCGCCGCAACCTCCCATTCATTCGCCTGTATCTGGCCGAGAGCAGAGGAGCGAGCTTCAACCTCAAGGCTGGCTTGGATGATGAAATCCGCAAACGATATTACATTTCTCTGGAAAGCATTGCTGCCATCTTTGCCAGTGGCATCAAAAACCAACGTTTTAAGAAAATCGCCGACCCCTATTACCTGGCGGTAGCGCTATCCAGCGTCATAGATGCGTTTCTGCTTCTCTGGCTCGACGCGCCCGAGAGTCATCCTTACCCGGAAGATCCGGACGCTATTTTGAATATTTTCTTCAAGGGACTGATTGACCCGTGATTTTTGGCTCGGGTTTTCAAAATGAATATGTTCATCACCGCTATTGGGGAGATTTCTGATGCAACAGAACAAGAATAATTATGCACCACTTATATGGGCTGCGGCCTTGATGGCTCTGACAATTTTGCTGGGCGGCTGTGATCGCGGGCAGGGGCAGCAAGCCAAGCCCCCGGTCCCGGAAGTGGCTGCGGTGGCCCTTCAGCCGCAGCAGGTTGAGCTGACCACCGAGTTACCGGGCCGTACGTCTCCCTACCTGGTGGCGGAGATCCGGCCGCAGGTCAATGGCATTATACAGAAGCGCCTGTTTAAGGAGGGCTCCGATGTCAAAGCCGGACAACTGCTATACCAGATTGATCCCGCCCCGTTTCAGGTGGCCTATGACTCTGCCAAGGCATCGCTGGGCAAGGCGCAAGCCAATCTGCCCTCGATCCGGCTGAGGGCCGAACGACACAGGGAATTGCTGGTCGACAAAGCGGTTAGCAAGCAGGACTACGACGATGCGGCAGCCGCCATGGAACAGGCCCGGTCCGAGATTGCCTATTGGCAAGCCGCGGTTGCAGGGGCCCGCATCAATTTGGGCTACACCCGGGTCACCGCGCCCATATCAGGGCGCATCGGCAAGTCCAGCGTCACGGACGGTGCGCTGGTGACTGCATATCAGCCCACTTTCCTGGCAACCATCCAACAGCTCGACCCCATTTATGTGGATGTGACCCAATCGTCCGCCGAGCTGCTGCGTTTGAAACGCAACCTGGAAACCGGCCGGCTCACCGCCAATGGAGCCAATGGGAAAAAAGTCCGTATTCTGCTGGAAGACGGAACCCCATATCCCTTGGAAGGCGCCTTGCAGTTCCGTGACATCACGGTGGACTCGACGACCGGGTCTTTCACCTTGCGGATCGTGGTCCCGAATCCGAAGCATCTGCTCCTGCCGGGCATGTTCGTGCGGGCCGTGGTCCAGGAGGGTATCGCCGCGCAGGCCCTCCTGATTCCTCAACAAGGGGTCAGCCGCACCCCCAAGGGGGAACCCATCGCACTGGTCGTGGATGAGGCCGGAAAGGTCCAGCAGCGGGTGTTGACCCTCAATCGAGCCATTGGCGACCAATGGCTCGTTTCATCCGGGCTGTCGCCCGGAGAGCGTGTGATCGTCGAAGGCATGATGAAGGTGCGGCCGGGCGCCGCCGTAAAGGTCATTCCCTGGAATAGCCCCAAGGCCGGCGAGGAAGCCCCGAATACGAAACGCGCGGCTGCAGAATCGAACTAAGGGAGAATGTGATGTTATCGAACTTCTTTCTGGACCGCCCGGTTTTCGCCTGGGTCATCGCCATCATTATGATGCTGGCGGGCGGTCTGGCGATCCATAATTTGCCTATTTCCCAATATCCGCCCATCGCACCCCCGTCCATCGCCATTGACGCCTTTTATCCCGGGGCCTCTGCCGAAACCGTTGAGAACAGCGTTATTCAGATCATCGAGCAGAAGATGACCGGATTCGACAAGTTGCTGTACATGTCCGCCACCAGCGATGCTTCCGGCGCCGGGAGGATCGAACTCACCTTTGCGCCGGGCACCGATCCTGACCTCGCCTGGGCCCAGGTGCAAAACAAGCTTCAGCTCGCCATGGCAAGTTTGCCCGATGTGGTGCAGCGCCAGGGCGTCAAGGTCAGCAAGTCCACCAGAAACTGGCTCATCATTGTGGGTCTGACCTCTGAAGATGGCAGCATGGATGAATTTGACCTGGCGGACTACGCGCAGGCCAATGTCGAGCAGGTGCTGGCGCGGGTGCCGGGAGTGGGTGAAGTGGAAGTCTTCGCTTCCCAGTACGCCATGCGGCTCTGGGTCAATCCGGATAAACTGGCTGATTACCGTCTGACGATGGAAGATGTCGTCCAAGGGCTTCAGGCCTACAACGTGGAGATTTCGGCCGGTCAGTTCGGCGGGGCGCCGGCGGTGGCAGGTCAGCGGCTGAACGCCTCGGTCATCGTCCAGAACCTGCTCAAGACCCCGGAGGAGTTTGCCGCCATCCCGCTGCGCGTCAACCCTGACGGCTCCATCGTGCGCGTGCGCGATGTGGGACGGACGGAGTTGGGCACCGAGCGCTACGGCAGCAACGTGCTTTACAACGGTCAACCAGGGGCCGCCCTGGCCGTCCGGCAGGCCGCCGGCGCCAATGCGCTGGCAACCGGCGACGCCGTCAAGGCGAAAATGCAGGAGCTATCCCGTTACTTCCCCCCCGGCATGAAGGTCATCTACCCCTATGACACCACCCCCTTTGTGAAGGTGGCCATCGACGAGGTGGTGTGGACCCTGTTCGAGGCGATTCTGCTGGTCTTTCTGGTGATGTATCTCTTTCTGGGAAATATCCGGGCCACGCTGATTCCGACCCTGGCGGTGCCCGTGGTGATCCTGGGAACCTTCGCAGTCCTGGGATTGTTCGGGTTCTCCATCAACATGCTGACCATGTTTGCCATGGTGCTGGCCATCGGCCTGCTGGTGGACGACGCCATCGTGGTGGTGGAAAACGTGGAACGGGTCATGAGCGAGGAGGGACTTTCGCCCCGGGAGGCGACCCGCAAGTCCATGCGAGAAATCACCAGCGCCTTGATCGGCATCGGGCTGGTGCTCTCGGCGGTGTTCGGCCCTATGGCGTTCTTCGGCGGCTCCACCGGGGTCATCTACCGCCAGTTTTCTGTGACCGTGATCGCCGCCATGCTGCTGTCGGTCTTGGTAGCTCTGATTCTAACCCCGGTTCTGTGCGCCTCGCTCCTCAAGCCGGTAGTTAAGGGGCATGAAGCCGCGGAGACCGGTTTTTATTTGTTTCGGCCATTTTTCCGGTGGTTCGACCGGGTGTTTTTTTGGACCCGGGACAGGTACCAGGCCATGGTCGGCCGGATACTCACCAGGAAGCTCCGCTATTTCGTTATTTACCTGGTGATAGTGGCGGCTCTGGTCTTCCTCTTCCAACGCATGCCCACCGCCTATCTCCCCAGTGAAGACCAGGGCATCATGTTTATCCAGGCGATGTTGCCCACAGGCTCGACCCTGGAGCAGACCAAGCTGGTCCTGGATCAAGTCCGCAGCCATTTTCTGGAGGATGAAAAGGAAGCGGTGACGTCTATTTTCACGGTCGCGGGCCGGGGCTTTTCCGGAACCGGGCAGAACGTGGGGCTGGCATTCGTTAAGCTCAAAGACTGGGAACTGCGCCCTGGGGCGAACCTGAAAGTAAGTGCCCTGGCGGGACGCGCCATGGGTAAGTTCTCACAGATCCGTAACGCTATGGTGTTCGCCTTCCCGCCCCCGGCAGTCCTTGAGCTTGGACAGGCGGGCGGGTTCGACTTTCAATTGCAGGACCGAGGCGGGCTGGGTCACGAAGCCTTGATGGCGGCCCGCAACCAGATGCTCGGCATGACCGCAAAGGACCCGCGGCTGATGCGCGTCCGCCCCAACGGCCTGGAAGATGTGTCCCAATACCGCATCGACGTGGATTGGGAAAAGGCCGGCGCACTGGGGGTTCCCATCAACTCCATCCACACCACTATCTCGTCGGCCTTCGGCAGCGCCTACGTGAACGACTTCATACAGGGGGGACGAGTCAAGCGGGTATACGTCCAGGCCGACGCACCCTACCGTATGTTGCCCAAAGACCTGGAGCGGCTCTATGTTCGCAACGCCTCAGGGTCGATGACGCCGTTTGCTTCCTTCGCCGCCGGCCACTGGTTCCAAGGGTCGCCGCGCCTGGAGCGTTTCAATAGCTTCCCGTCGATGAACATCTGGGGTGAACCGCCGCCCGGGAGGAGTTCGGGGGAAGCGATGCAAGCCATGGAAGAGATCGTTTCGAAGCTGCCCAAGGGCATCGGCTTTGACTGGACCGGGCTCTCCTACCAGGAGCGGATGGCAAAGTCCCAGACCGGGCTGCTCTACGCCTTTTCCATGATCGTGATTTTTCTCTGCCTGGCGGCCCTGTACGAGAGCTGGACCGTTCCTATCGCGATCTTACTGGCCTTACCGCTCGGGGTCATCGGCGGAGTGGTGGCCTCATCGCTTCGGGGACTGCCTAACGATGTGTACTTCCAGATCGGGCTCCTCACCGTTTTAGGTCTCACGACCAAAAACGCCATTTTGATCGTTCAGTTCGCCATGGCCAAGGTAGACGAGGGCATGGGGTTGATCGAGGCCACGCTGGAAGGGGCCAAATTAAGGCTGCGGCCCATCGTCATGACCTCGCTGGCCTTCGGCTTCGGCGTCCTCCCCCTGGCAATGGCCACCGGGGCCGGCGCTGGAGCGCAAACGGCCATCGGCACCGGCGTCCTGGGCGGGATGGCTACGGCCACCTTCCTGGCGATCTTCTTCATCCCCCTCTTTTTTGTAGGGGTGGTGCAACTGTTTGGAAAAAAGCCAGTCGCCCAAACGGAAGAGCCGGGTTCGGATACTCCGAATCCTCCAGAGGGGCAGTGACATGATAAAGAAGCTATATTCTTTTTTGGCAATAACGGCCGTTCTTCTCAGCGGTTGCACCATGACGCCGAAATATACCCGGCCCGATGCGCCGGTTCCCGCGGGCTGGCCCGGTGGTCAGGCCTACAAAGAGACCCCAGCCATGCAAGGGGCTCCGGCTGCCGCCGACCTGCAATGGCGGGAATTCTTCGCCGATACGCGGCTTCAAACGGTCATCGCGAAAGCCTTGAACAACAACCGTGATCTGCGCGTGGCCGCCTTGAATGTTGAAAGAGCGCGCGCGTTATACCGCGTCCAGCGCGCCGAGCTTTTCCCGAAGGTGGAAACGGGCCTCATAGCCAGCAAGCAACACGTTAGAATTTCCGGCACCACCGGTTTGGTGACCTTGGAGGAGTATGGCGCCAATCTGGGCATCACTTCCTGGGAGATTGATCTCTTCGGCCGTATCCGCAGCCTGGGAAAAAGGGCGTTGGAGGAATACTTCGCCACGGAACAGGCCCGCCGCGGCGCGCAGATATTGCTAGTGTCCGAAGTTGCCAACGCTTATCTGACCCTTGCCGCGGATCGGGAAAACCTCCAACTGGCCAAATCCACCCTCGAGGCCCAGCAGGCCTCTTACAAGGTGATTCGACGGCGCTTTGAAGTCGGGCTCGCCCCCGAACTGGATCTTCGCCAGGTCCAAACCAGAGTGGATGCGGCGCGGGTTGACGTCGCCCAATACACCGAACGGGCCGCTCAAGATGCAAATGCCCTTAACCTGCTGGCAGGCTCGCCGGTGCCCGCCGATTTGTTGCCGGGACAGTTGAGCGTTGTCAAACCGTTGCCGGACGTTTCGCCCGGGATGTCCTCCGAAGTGCTTCTGTGTCGCCCTGATATTCTTCAGTCGGAATACTTACTCAAGGCCGCCAATGCAAATATCGGCGCCGCCCGGGCGGCTTTCTTTCCCCGCATTTCTCTCACGTCCGCGATAGGCAGCGCCAGCGGTGATCTGTCTGGTCTGTTCAAATCCGGCTCGTTCGTCTGGAATTACGCCCCCCAGGTCGTTCTGCCAATTTTCGATGCCCGCACCTGGTCGGCGCTCAACGTAACCAAGGTGGATAAGGAGATCGCCATTGCTCAATACGAGAAGGCAATCCAGGCGGCCTTCAAAGATGTTGCCGATGCACTCGCCAGGCGAGGAACCTTGGGGGATCGGATGGAGGCGCAGCAATCCCTGCTCGATGCTACCGCGCAAACTTACCGGCTCTCCACTGCCCGATATGAGAAGGGGATCGACATCTATTTGAACGTGCTGGATGCGCAACGTTCTCTCTACTCCGCCCAGCAGGGACTCATCGCCGTCCGTCTGGCGAAACTCGCCAATCAGGTGCGGCTTTATGCGGTACTGGGCGGGGGCGGCGGACCAAGCACGCCATAAGGTTCATAGTGCAAAAGTTACAATAGGGAAGTTACTTCCGACCGTTCCTCCCCACCTTGTCGGCTAGCATCGTACAGTCTTATGGTGGGGAGTAGGTCAATAATTTGACATCAACTAACTCCCAGCACCACCTTCAGTTTGCCCAGCAGGTCGGCGGCATCGCTTTCACCGGGGTTGACCGGCAGCCGTCCCAGCACGCCCAACCCTTCGCTGGCCTCGTGGAACTCCTCGTCGGAAAGCGGGCTGACCACCGCAGTATTCACCATGGCATTGACCTTGACGAGCTTCAGGACGAGATCTAAAGGTGCGATGTCCGGCAGGTCAGAGTCAATGATCATGAGGTGTGGGGCGGAGGTGCGCGCCGCTTCCAGGGCTTCAGCCCCGGAAACCACGTACTTAAGGTCTACCTCCGGGTTTGTCGCCAAAGCGGCGGTGAAAGCCTGCATGGCTTGAGGGCGAGCGGTAGCGAAAACGATACGCAGCATGGAAAAACCTCATATATAATAATGAACGCGGAGCGGAACCCTAATCCGGATGCCAAGCTCCGCGTTGCAAGGTTTATTGGACGCAATTACTTGATCCTGCCAGAGCACCCCGCCGGTAGTAATCGGCAATCGCCTCTCCCAATGTGTTGACCGCTTCAGTGAGCGCCGCCGCCGCAGGTGAACTCGGTGCTAAACTGCGGCAGCCGGCCATGCAAGAGAGCCTCCACGGCTTCTCCCACGGTTTGGGCGTCGCCGCCGTGCATGACATTGATTCCCACCTGTTGGAACCCCATAAGCGGCCGCATGCCCATGCCGCCGGCAATAAGAACCTTCACGCCGTTTTGGGCCAGATGATTGACCGGGGCCATGCAGCCGCCCTGTTGGTGGGGAACATTGGGCAGCGTTGCGACCTCCAGCACTTTCCCTTCGGCGATTTTCACCAGGGTGTAAAGGTCACAGTGGCCGAAATGGGCCCCGAGCGGGGCATCAAGCCCGCCAGGATGGTTTGAGGGCACGGCAACGATTGTGCTATTCACAGTATTCTCCTTATATTTATGAAAATGTGGCGCCGGCTTCCCCGCCGGCGTGGGAACTATCGGCCTAGGCCGGCCAATGCTTCAATTTTAGCCCAGGCGTGGGCCAACTCGCGGCTAAAATCCGTTTCGGGCAACTCGGTCACCACGAGCCCCTGGATCATGGCTCTGGTAACCAGCATATCGTGGGGCAGTCGCGCGATAACCGTGTAGCTTTCCGCCTGGCAAAAAGCCTCTATCCGAGCGGCTTCCTCATAATTGAGGTCATGCTTGTTAATGATGACGGCCAGGGCAGTCTGAAAGTGTCGGCACAAGTCCGCTACCCGTTCCAGGTCGTGTCGCCCTGAGGGGGTGGGCTCCGTGACGGCCACGGCCAGGTGGGCTCCCGACAGCGAGCTGATCACCGGACAGCCAATACCCGGTGCCCCGTCGCACAGCACCAGGTCGGCGCCCCGGGCCTTAGCCAGTTCTCGCGCCTGTTGTTTCAGAACCATTACCAGTCTGCCCGAATTCTCCGCGCCCGGCAAGAGTTGGGCATGGACCAGGGGACCGAAGCGGGTGGCCGAGACGAACCATTGGCCGCAGTGTCTCTCGGGAAACCGGATGGCCGCATTCGGACAGAAGGCCACACAGACCTTGCAGCCCTCGCAGCGTACCGGGTCAACCGCAAAACCCGCCCCATTCTCCCGGATCGCCCCAAACTGGCACATGGTGGCACAGAGACCGCAGCCATCGCATTTCTCGCCGTCGATTTCGGCCTCATGCCCAGAGTAAAATTCCTCCAGGCGTTCTTTGGTCGGTTGCAGCAGCAAGTGCAGGTCCGGGGCGTCCACGTCCAGATCGCAGATGATCTTGCCTTCGGCCAGATGTGCGAAGGCCCCGGTAAGGGAGGTTTTCCCCGTGCCACCCTTGCCGCTAATGATGATAACCTCACGCATGTGCGGCTGCCTGGAGGTGGATTTGATTTGCCAGGTTGCGGATCTTGCCCTTAAGGGAGACAAAGGTCTGCTTGAGACTGGGGGATACCGTCGCGATGATCCGGCCGTGTGCATAGGCCTCGGCGATGGCCCGGTCGTAGGGAATCTCGGCCAGGATCGGCAGCCCTTTCTCGCGGCAGAACCGGTAAATGGCCTCAGTGCCTACTCCGGCCCGATTGATCACGGCCCCCAGAGGCTTTTTAAGGGGCGCAAAGGCTTCCCAGGCGAGCTTAAAATCATAGACGCCAAAAGGAGTGGGCTCGGTCACCAGGACAATAACATCACTGTCCAGCACCGCATTGACCGCGGGGCAGCTCACCCCCGGCGGCGCGTCGATGATGGCATCTCCACCGGTTTCAGCCAGAATCTGATCTAGCCTGGCCTTCACCAGACGCATCAGGGGCGGACTCATGGCCTCGCCGATGCGCAATCTTCCGGATAGAAACCCCACGTCACCGGCTTGCCCCCAACTGATCTCCCCCAATTCCCGCTGGCCGGCAGAAATGGCTTTTCCGGGACACACCGCCATGCAGCCGCCACAGCCATGACACATCTCAGGAAAGATCAAGATCACCTGGTTGAATACACTCACGGCCTTAAACTGGCAAAGCTCCGAGCAGGCGGCGCAATAGGTGCATTTTGCCTCATCCACCTCCGGCACCATCATATGCGCCATTGCGCTCTCGGCAATGACCGGTTGGAGAAAGAGATGCAAGTTGGGCTCCTCCACGTCCAGGTCCACGCCCACCACCGGCCCGTCCCAGACCGCAGCCAGAGACGCGGTAACCGTGGTCTTACCGGTGCCGCCCTTGCCGCTTGCTACCGCCACGATCATCGTCCGGCCCGGTTTGGCGTTTGCGCCATCTCCACCTGGCCGTCATTAAATCGCTGCACGGCCTGGCCTACGGTCAGCCCCTCCAGGTTCTGCCCCACCTTGATGCCTGCGGCCGTCAGGGCCTTGAAGGCTTTGGGGCCGACATAGCCGGTAAGCAGACAGCTCACGCCGGCCCGGGCGATCAGCTCCGCTGCCTTGATGCCCGCCCCCTGAGCCATCAATTGGGACTGGCCATTATCAATGTATTGGGTATGCATGGTTTCCAGGTTCACCACCACGAAACCCGCGGCCCTGCCGAAGCGGGGATCAATTTGATCGTCCAGTGAAGGACCTTCACTCGTTACCGCAACCATGTTCATGCTCAACACCTTCTTGGGTCAATCACATTTTAAAGGGCCGGAACGGCCCTAAAAGGTCTCCAAAAATTCTCTAACCAACGGACTTATCTTTGATCGGTCTTGGTAGGTTTTGTTTCCTGCCAGCCTACTGCCGAACCATTGGTTTGCCGCACTGGGGACAATTCACCTGAACGCATGGAATCCCGCGTTCATGGGGGGCGCTGGCCCCGCAAGCCGGGCAACGGCATCTATCCTGGGTCCCTGCGGTTTGCCCGACTCCTGATCCCGCCAACCCGCCGCCCGCACCCTGACTGCGGCACCGGCCACCCGGCCCACTTCCTTGTCCTCCGCCTTGTCCTTTGCCGCCTCTCCCTGCTGGCATGTGCAGTTTACCTCCTTGGACAAATGTGCGCAATGCAAGGGTGCCAAGGGAGACCGGCCCTTGCAGCCAAGCGATTCTCCCGTAACTCCCCCTGCAAACTTATTTGGACCTAAGGTATTATACCTGCGATGGTTTAAATGAACAAGTGGTCGTTATAAAAATTTCCCTTACGGTTTTATCTCGAGGCGCCATTTTGTTCTCTGCGCCATGCTTTATGGGTGCGAGATTCACTTGTCAGCCCAGTCAAAGGGTATATTACTGCCACTCTTCGCTTCGATTGAGCCAATCGGGTTATTTTATCTCATTAAGAGGAGTTCGTGGGTTTACTGCGCGGCCAAACCCGAGAGGCGTCAGGGAGAACCATGGGGAAATAATATCTGTTTTCTTGATGCAGAGAGTTCAGACTTGATGTTACCTGCGGCAAAGATGACCCTGAGGAACCACGATAATTTTGATCATATCAGTCATTCTGCCGCGGCATCAGCTACCACCACCCGGTTACGGCCCGCGGCCTTGGACCGGTATAAGGCCGCATCCGCGGCCCGGAGGAGGTCTTCCCCGCTGGTCCCATGCTCTGGGAAAATGGCTACCCCCAGAGACACGGTGGTGCTCTCTAGTACTTGGCCCCGCTGAAATATTTGGAGCTGGGGGATACTCCTGCGGATCTCTTCGGCCCGCTGCAACAATACTTCTCGCGGGGCTTCCGGCAGAATCAAGACAAACTCTTCGCCCCCATAGCGGCACGCCACATCTTCCTGGCGGATGTGGACCTGCAAAAATTGCCCCAGGGCGCGCAAAAGGTTGTCTCCCGCTTCATGGCCATAAGTGTCGTTAAAGCGCTTGAAGTGGTCCAGGTCCAGCATGAAAACACCCAAAGAGGCGCCTTTGCGCTTGACCCGAAAAATCTCCCGCGCCAGGGTCTCTTCCAAATATCTGCGATTAAATAATTCTGTCAGAGGATCGTGGATCACCTGGTAGCGCAGGGTTTCCCGAAGCCGGATATTGGCCAGGGCCAGGGAAATGTGGTCGGCTACGGTCACTGACAGGTGCATCAGTGATTCCGTGTGCTCACGATCGAGGCCTCGAAGGTTCTGGACATGCAACATCCCCAAGGTCTCGTCTTGGGCAAGTAACGGTAGACATAAATAATTGCCTGAATAAGAGGGGCTTACGTGACGGCACGTCATTCCCAGCTTAGAATCTTCGGCCAAGTGCAAGCGCCCCCACCGTAGCGCCCAACAATCATCCGGTTGAAAGACTTGTTCTCCGGCCAGGGGTTCCCCCCAATAGGCCACTGCCTCTATCAGACGGTTGTCGGGGTCCTGGATGAACAAAGCCCCGGCCTCAGCAGGGAATAAGATTTGGGCTTGCTGGCTGATAATCGGATATGCTTCCTCACTCGAGAGGCACGATTGCAATTTTTCCGACATGGAGTTAATCGTGGTAAGCTCGCAGTTCCGCTGGTTGGCTACTTCTATCATGGCTTGAAGTTGGGTATTGGCCTGTTGGAGAGCGTTCTGATCCTTCTTCCGCTGTGTAATGTCCCGAGTCACGCTGAGTATCAAGGCGCGATGATCCAGATCGATCGTTCTGGCGTGAATCTCCACGGGCATGACTGAGCCGTCTTTACGGATATGCGCTGATTCAAAGATCACTTCACCTTTGGCCAGCAAATCTTTGAGGAGCTTTTGCCGGGTCCCGGCGTACTCCGGGTGCAAGATCAGCGAGATATCTTTTCCCAGCAGTTCAGCCTGATCATAACCCCGGGCAGCGCACGCCACTTCATTAACATAGATAAAATTACCATCCAGGTCATGTAAGAAAATGGAGTCCCCGGCATTGTCCAGCAGTCTTTCCTTGAGTTTTAGGTCTTCCTCCGCCTGTTGGCGCTGAATTTCACGCTCTTGAAGGGTTTCTGCCAAGTGATCAAAGGATCGCGCCAGAGAATCGATTTCCCCCTTGCCATAATTCAAACCGGTGCGAGCGCTGAGATCCCCCGCCGCCAATTGTTGGGTCGCAATGGTTAAAGCCCCCATTCTTCGCACAATGAACAAATAGCCCAACAGCCAGGCCATAATAAGGAGAAAGACGGCCACGGCCAACACGGTAAAGAGGTTGCGCCTGAGGGCTTGATTGGCCGGACCAGAAACAGTTTCCAGAGGAATCCCGGCATAAATATACCCCTTGGGATGAGTCCGACCTATGGGCATAAAGGTATATAAACGCAAAACCCCGTCGCGGCCGTGAGCTTTTACCAGTCCCTGACCGCTTCCCCGAATGATTTTGACGATCTCTGTCTCGGCAATGTTCTGTTCAACCCACTCTTCTGGGTTGGGATGGCGAAAAATAATTTCCCCTTGGCTATCGATAATCGTGAGTGTCGAGCCTTTTGGGAGTATGGCAAAAGGCAAGCCCGTGGCAAACTGGTCAATATTCAAGGTCGCAACTACTAGCGCTTGAACCTCACCGGCGGTGTTGATGATCGGGTAAGCGCAAGGGAGCACGGGTTTTCCCACAATTTTATCGATTACCATCTCGCCTGCCGTGAATTGTTTGGTTTGCATAGCCAGTTGGTAATACTTGCGGTGCGCTAAATTAGTCGGCCCCTGAGGGGGCAGACCCGAAGCAAAAATCTCTCCGTCGGGTGTCAGCGCAAATATGTTGGCGTACAAGCGCCCTTCTTTCAAAAGGGCTGCAAAAAGTGCCGAGCAGTCCTCAGAGTGCCGCTGGCTTAATGCCGGAAGTTGAGCCAGGCCCATGAGAAACTGGCGCGTCTGACTGATGGCGCTGTGGTAGTCATCCTCCCCTTGTCCTACCAGAATTTTCAGTGCTCTTTGATAATTTTCAGAGGCTTGCCGGCGGGACTGTAAATCATTATAGATAATTAATCCCACCGTAGGGATGGAGGCCAACAAAACGATAATGATGATGCGGGAACGCAGACTGTTCACGTGCACTAACCTCTGACGTTATGAAACAACTTTGGTTCGCCTAACTCCAATCTGGAAGGTTGGGCTAGTCAAATTCATAATCCTTTTCGCCAAAGAGCCGTATGCAGGCCCTCACCACCTCAGGATCATAGAGGGTGCCCTTATGCTGGGCAATCTCTTCAAGGGCCTGCTTAATCCCCACTGCTGGACGGTACGGCCGATGCGAGGCCATGGCCTCCACCACATCAGCCACTGCCAGGACCCTGGCCTCCAGAATAATTTCTTTGTCCGTTATCCCCGAGGGATAGCCGGAGCCATCCAGCCGTTCGTGGTGTTGGGCTACCGCCTGGGCCACCGGCCACGGAAAGACAATTTGCTCTAAGATGTCAAAACCCGAAATCGGGTGCTGTTTGATGAGGTTGAATTCAAATTCGTTAATTTTCCCCGGCCGGCTGAGAATTTCGGCGGGCACTGCGATCTTGCCGATATCATGCAGATAACCCATGACCCGAATGCCTTCGATTTGATCCTGTGATAACCCCATTTCCCGGGCAATGGCACAGGCCAGATGGGTCACTCGCCGTTGGTGCCCGGCAGTATAGGGGTCTTTACTTTCCACCACCGCGGACAGGGCTGTGACCGTTCCTTCAAGCGAGGCCCGCAATCTTTCATAGCTCTCCTTGAGGGATTCTTCCGCCTTTTTGCGCGCCGTAATATCCCGGATGGTGCCGGTAAAGGCTTTGGGGGTGCCGGCCGCATCAACCGTCAACGCGGCGCTCACCTCCGCGGGAAAACTAACTCCGTCTTTTCTCACAAAGGTGTATTCAGCATTCAGTAAGGTCCCGGTTTCTAATAACTTCCTCGTATCTCCTAATAACCGGGGACGGTCAGAGGGGTCTATCAGGTCCAACAACCTGGTGCCGATGAGTTGGGTGGCCCGCTCGTACCCGAATAAGGGCTCGGCCATATGAGAGACCATCAGAAAATTGAGGTTCAGATCTACCTGCGTCACCACATCCGGCGAAGTTTCGAACAAACCGCGGAACTTTTCTTCACTCTCACGGAGGGCTGATTCCGCGCGCTGGTGCGCCTTTTGGGCCCTCTGGGAGATGATGCCGTATCGGATGTCCTGGGCCAATTCCTCCAGCAGGGCCACCTCGTCAGAGTCAAAGGCATTCACCTCCGACGCGTAAATGGTTAGCGCGCTCCAGGGATCGCCGTTGAGAGGCAGGGGCAGACTGATAACCGAGGACAGGTCGTAGCTCAAGATTTTTTCCCGCCAAGGTGCAAAAGTCGGATCGTTCGCTACATCTCTCACAATCGTGGTTTGATTGGTCCTGATGGCTGTACCCGTGGGTCCGTGTCCCTTTTCGTCATCGCCCCAACTAAGGCTCAGGTCCTCCAGATAACCTGCCTCGATCCCGGCATAGGTCAGAACGCTGACTGCCTTCATGGCATCGTGGTGGGCCAGAGCCACCCAAGCCAAACGATAGCCTCCCACCTCGGTGATGATCTTGCAGATGTCTTGAAGAAAGGTGTGCTCAACGTTAGCGTCAATCAGGGCATGGTTCACGGCGCTCAGAGTTTTGAGGGTTCGGTTGGCTCGCTGTAGCTTGGCCTCTGCACATTTGCGGGCGGTGATATTTTCGGCAAACCCTTCGTAATAAAGGAGATTGCCGGCTGCATCACGTACAGCTCGGGCATTTTCGGAAATCCACAGGGCGCTCCGATCCTTCCGACAAACCTGATACTCAAAATTCCTGACAAACCCATCCAGTTCCATGAGACGCTGAAAATCCCGGCGGCGCCCCGGATCGACATATACCTGATGTTCGATATCCGTAACTGAGTCCATCAATTCTTCAGGTGAACCATACCCGTACATTTCGGCCATCGCCGGATTAACATTGATATAGCGCCCCTGGGCAGTACTTTGGAAGATGCCCTCCACCGCATTATCAAAGATATTGCGGTACCTTGCCTCACTCAGACACAGCGCCTCTTCCGCAGCCTTGCGTTGGGTGATGTCCACCGCCACGCCGCCGAGAACTAGTTTCCCCTGGTGATCAGGGATAGGAAACTCATAGATGAGGTAGTCCCGGGAATCGCCGCCCCGATCCGGTAGCGCGGCCATGATTTCCACGGACTTTTCTTTTGTAAAAACCAATCGGTCCATGGCCTCGAGCTGATGAGCCACCTCGGGGGGCCACAGTTCAGAATCCGTCTTTCCCACCAACTCCCCGGGTTCTTTGGACGAAAGTTGTTCAATGAGTCCGTTCACAAAGACATACTTACCTTCTGCGTCCTTCATAAAGGAGATGGCAGGGCTGTTCTCCATAAACATCCGGAGCCGCTCCTCGCTAAGGTGCAGAGCCTCCGCAGTTCGGCGCCGTGCCGCAATCTCCCGTTTGAGGTAATAAAAAATTAGGATCAAGATGCCGAAACTGAGGGGGCCTCCGATTACCCGGGCCAGGAGGGCTCTGTGTCTCATCGTCTCGACCCCGGCTTGGCGCTCCGATAAGACTTGATTCTCCTCGGTGTCAAGGTCTTTTAGCACCAGGCTGATCTTACCCATGAGCTGCAACCCCGTTCCACTCTGAATGGATTGGATGGCGGCCTCACGGTTTCCCGCTTCCAACGCTGTGATTCTTTCTTGTAAGAGGTCCAACTTTCGGCCAATTAACGGTTCCAGGGCATCAATGAGTGCCTGGGAACGGGGGCGTTCTCCGGTCAAGTTTCTCAGCACTGTGAGTTTTAAAGGAATGTTCTTGACTTGTTGCCGGTATGACGCCAAAAATCGCTCGCTCCCGGTGAGGACAAACCCCCGCTGACTGCTTTCGGCCTCGACCACCAAGGTTCGCACTTCATCAAGGACCTCGTGAACCTGCAAAGAACGGTTGAGGAGCTCGTTATAGCGCATGAAATCCCGGGTACTCACAAAGGAAAAAATGCCGATGCCCACCATAATGGCCAGAGCCAGGCAAAAGCCTAGCGAAACTTTGACTCGATTATGCAGCCAAATTATTGGTGTGTTGCTTGGTGAGGCCTGGGAAAAATTAATCATCTAACCTTATTAAATAGGCGCTCACGCCCGTCTTGGTTGTCATATAGCCAGAATACCGCGTCCGACACCTGTCTCGGCCCGGTCTGACGGATATCAGGCGCTACTGTCCTGCTTGCGCCGTTTCGCTTCATACATGGATGAATCCGCCTGACGCACCAACTCTTCGATACTACTGGGGAACAAAGGATTATAATGGGCTATCCCGATACTGAGTTTAATCTGATAGGGACGGTCTTCTCTGGTGTTGTGGCGCTCCAAGTTCTGGTGCAACCGGCGCAGGATGACTTTAGTGTCGGTAGGTTCCGTGATAAGCACAACAAACTCATCACCGCCGATGCGGGCCATGATATCGGTTTCACGAAAAGTCTTGCGCAAGATATTAGCCGTATCAATTAACGCTTGGTCGCCTTCAAGATGTCCCAGGGTATCATTGATGGTCTTGAGCGCGTCCAGGTCTCCGAAAAAGAGCACCATGCTTTTATGGCTGCGTTTGCTCAACTTGAATTGATGTTCCGCCAGGCTGGAAAACCCCCTGCGATTGTACAAACCGGTCAGCTCATCCACCAGAGAACGCGCCTGGGCCTCCTGGGCCTGCTGCCGGTCGGTGATATCCCAAAAAGTCAGCACCGCTCCAATAGTTTGCTCCCTCTGGACAATGGGTGTACAGGTGTATTCCGCGGGGAAACAGGTGTCGTCTTTTCTCCAAAAAACCACGTTGGTGCACTGATGGACCCCGCCGGCCATAATTGAGGCACAGAGAGGGCATTCTTCCAAGGGATAGGGTTTTCCGTCAGATGTCTTCCGGTACCACGTGGCATGGCTGTTCTGGCCTATGAGTTCCTCTACGCTATATCCTAACATCCTTGCCGCGGCGGGGTTGACGAACCGGTGGTTCCCCCTTAAATCCAGTCCAAGGATGCCTTCCCAGGTGGAGTTGAGCAGCAGGTCAGACTGGTAACGCATTCTATCGGCCGCGGCCAGGGCCGATTCCAACCTCACGGTTTGTTCCCGGAACGCCTTCTCGTTTACGTCGAGGAGGTATTCCAACATGGCAATTTTGGCTTCAAGCCGGAGAATATCTTCGTCCCTGGTGTTTTCACCCATGGTCGCCCAAACCTCCTATATTACTTGGGAGGCGCGGCTGCTTTTCCCCGGCAGACGCGCCCCGCTCCTTGGACTAACTCTCCTCACAGGTGGGAAGCTCATAACTCCACCCGCTTTTCCCTGAGGACCGTTAAGCAGGCATCCACCACCTCGGGATCATACAGGATGCCGCGTTTTTGGCTTATTTCCTCTATAGCCTGGTCGACTCCCAAAGAGGGCCGATAGGGCCGGTGAGAAGCCATGGCTTCCACCACGTCCGCCACGGTCAAGATCCGGGCTTCCACGATGATATCCTCTCCAACCAGACCATGGGGATATCCTGAACCGTCCAGCTTTTCATGGTGTTGCAGGACTGCCAGCGCCACCTGCCAGGGGAAATCCACTTCCTTCAAAATATCGTAACTCACCTGGGAGTGATATTTGACGATGTTGAATTCATATTCGCTCAACCGGCCCGGTTTGCTCAGGATCTCAGCGGGTATGGCGATTTTACCGATATCGTGGAGGAATCCCATCACCCGCATGCCTTCCAGCCGATCCGGGGAGAACCCCAGTTCCGCGGCAATGGCGCAGGCCAATTGCGCCACACCTCGCTGGTGCCCCGCAGTATAGGGGTCCCGGGTTTCCACCGCGGTGGCCAGGGCCGTGACCGTTCCCTCCAGGGTCCGGCGCACACGGTCGAGACTTTCCTTGAGGGCTTCTTCGGCGCGCCGGCGCGCCGTAATATCTTCTCCGGAACTCAAACAGCCGGCAATCTCACCCGCTTCATTCCGAAGCTGCGTATTGTGCCAGGCAATGATGCGCTCTTCCCCGGTTTTGGTCAAAACGGCATTTTCAAAATATTCCATGCACTCAATTTCACCCGACATCATGCGCTGACGCATAAGCCGTATTTCATCCCGGATATTTTCCGGGATAAAATGATCAACCCAATTCCGGCCAACAATCTCCTTCTCCGGATAACCTAAAAGTTCACAGCCCCGCTTATTGATCAGGGTGACGTTGCCCGGCACGTCCAGGACGAGAAACATAACCGCGGCAACATCAAGATAGCGCTGGGCGGTTTCTTTCTCCTGGCGCAAGGCCTCCTCGCCCTGTTTGCGCTTGCTGATATCGAACAACACCCCACTGATATAGTCAATCTGTCCCTTGGCATCGAGCACGATCTGGCTGCGCTCTTGGACCCAAATGATATCTCCCCTCTTACATCTCATCCGGTATTCCCGAACATAAGAGTTGGAGCCTTTGAGGGCTTTAAGAAATATCCGCCTGGCCTGCCCCAGGTCTTCCTTCAGGATTAGATCGGTCCATTTGCGACGGTGTTGTTCGAACTCCTCCCGGGGGTAACCCAGCATCCCTTCCACTTTGTCGTCGATGAACGACGCGTAACCATCGACATAGCCTTTGCAGACGATAGCCGGCACATTGCCTACCAGCAGCGAGAATTCCTGGTCGGTGCACCGCCGGGCTTCTTCGGCTTCCCGGCGCATAATAATCCCCGCCAGGGTGTTCGCCACCGTGCTTAAGAATTCCTCTTCAGAGGCAGAACGATGGTGTCCGGCTTTGACGTAAAGGTTCATCACCCCCAGGACCCGCTCACCGTGCAGGATGGGAATACAGTAGTGACCATGAGACGGCATGCCGGGATACCGGATTTCATGCAAGTGGTCGCATCCCGCGCTGAATTGCAGTTGGCGGCTGGCCGCGGCCCGCCCGCAGAGACAGCGGCCATAGGGAATTCGCCCACATTGTTGGATAATCGGCTCCGGCAGCCCTTTGTGCACGCGGAGGACCAACACTTCAGGTTGATCTGCCGCCAGAAAGATGGCCCCTTTCGATTCCAATGCAATCCAGGGAATAGCCGTGAGGAGTAACAGACTGCGACGCAGAAGTTCATCCAGAGGCAGGTCCTCTAAAGAAAGATTCAACAGACCGTTGATCACCCCTTGTTTAAGGAGATTGAGCTCCAGTTCCGTCTCCATGGAATGCCGGGTAATTCCCTCAGCCACCAACGGGGCCATGGATTCAAGAAATTCCACCGCAGCTAAAGGCACCTGGTCTTCTTGATCGCCGGCCAGGAGAATTACGCCCAGCAAGCTCTCGTGATAACGCAAGGGGACGATGGCCACCGAGGCCATGCTCATCATCAGACAATCAGTTCGGTATTTGGTTTGCTGCCGCTCAGATAATCCCTCGATAAATTGGGGGAGATTCTTGCAGTAAATTGACCCCCCGGGGGTCAGGAGAGTGCCCTCTTGGGGCTCTGGTTTACCACGTAAGAGGCGGAAACAGAGACATTTATCGGGGTCAGGTTGCGCCAGAACGCCGCACCCCGAGAAACTCTCGCCCGGGCCCGCAGAAGCAACAAATTTAATGGTCCCCGCCAGTGCCTGCGCGAGTCCTAAGCCCACCGACTGACAGCCGCACCAATCCCGAATATGCGCCACCACCGCGTCCGAATACTCCTGGAGCGAAGTCTTTTGGGCGGATAGCCTCAGGAGAGCGGTATTGAAGGCGCTCTCTTTTTGGACGACCTTCAGTAAGGTAAGGTCGCGGATGAACGCCAGTAAAAACTGTCTTTCGTCTATCACTATAAAGGTGGCGTGGATTTCAACCGGGATAATGACGCCGTCCTTGCGCCGGTGGGACCTTTCAAAGCGCGCTACTCCCTCCGCCTTGACCCTCTCCATGGTCTCTAAAATCTCCTGGGGCGTTTCAAAGGCCTCCAGGTCCTTGATGGACATGGTGAGTAACTCATCCCGGGAATAGCCGCTCAATTTGCAGTAGGCTTCATTGACTTCCCGAAGCCGTCCCTGAGTATCGATTCCCCAGATTCCGTCCAAGGAAATCCGGGAGAAAGTATCGAAAATCTCACTCAGTTTAAAAGATTCGCTGGCCATGTAGCATTCCTTTGCTGGGTTTGACGATGCTTACTGGTTTTTGGGTTTTCGGGCTTTTGTGCAAGTCAATTAAGAATCATCCCCGGGGGCATGGCAGGGTATCACGACATTGTTTCAAGGCCGGGAGAGATTTCTATAAAGCCTCTATTTGCATATAAAAGAAGCATGTTTATCCATGCGGCGCAGGCAGGCAATCTTTCCCTCCGCCGCCCGGTGTACCTCAGGCGGCGGCCCCCGGCCGGCCCGCATGAGTTGTAAGGCTCGGGAGGGCCGCGGCCCAAAACCTCATATGTGTATTCATCGGTTTTTTAAGAAAATTTATTAAAGGAAAACATGCGGTGGCCTTATAAAAATTTTAGTGTAGATCCTCAACCGACCAAATTCGAAGCTTCTTGCCGCGCTCATCTGCCTTACCTTAATTTTGCCCAACTTCTGAGGCATTTCATGGTATAGTGAAACGCCGGTTTATGAAATGTCATACCGATAAATATATTTATGATTCTATGCAGTTATGCATATTCCCGCAGGCAGTTCAGGTGAAGCGCACCAAACCGCACAGGTCCGCGGACACGCCTCTTACTTTGCTACCACCGCAGAAGGGATACACGATGGCCTCATCAAGCACAAGACTTTCTTCTCAGACCCCTCACGTGACTGACTCCGGGACTCGCCAGGGGCGCAGCCGGCTCATTTGCCGCCTGGCCTTTTTGACCATCTGGTTCTCGGCCTTGGGACTGCTGGCGGCTGCAGGTCTGGCCGGCGCTCAACAATCCTCCAAAGCCCCCAGCGCCCCCGGTTCCGCCTTCGACGCCAAAAAGCACTTCACCATCGCCAAGGTTGAACCTGACGCCATGAAAGAGGAAGTCAGGGTCTTTTTCAGCCAACCCCTGGATCTCGACAGCGTGCGCAGCAATTTACGGCTGCTGCCTCGGGTCAAAATTGACTGGCAGCGCACCACCATGACCCCTGAAGGAGTCCTGACTCTGCGCGGGGCCTTCCGTTATGCCACCGGCTATCTCATTAACGTGCCCGAAACCCTGCGGGCCGGCAACAAAACCTACCATCAGACCGTCCACACTTTTTTTATGCCTGATCGGCCCCCCAAAGTCGATTTCGTGGGGGCCAAGAACGTCATCGAGCGGGATAGCCGTCAGCTCCTGCACGTCCGGGCGCAAAACGTCAATAACCTGAGGTTTGAAGGCATCCGGGTGCCACCGCTGCTGCTGCCCCTGGCCCTGGCGGTGGAGAAGTCCCCCACCGACTGGACCGTGATCTTGGGCGAGCTCAAGGCGGCCACCGCCGGACTCAAGCCCCTCCTTGCCTCAAATAAAGACCTGGCCCCCTTTGTTACGGCACCCTTGGACGAAAAGCAACTCTTTCCCGCCGCGGGCGAGAAAAACCAGCCCTGGGCCATCTCTTTGCCTTTAAGCTGGCGTCAGGGCAAGGAAGCCGGAGCCCTGGAACTCATCCGGGTAGCCAACAATGAAGCCGGCAGCGGCGCGGTCTCCGCTCCCCGGGTCTTTGAAATCACCGATCTGGGACTGACCTACAAGCGCAGTCAGCAAAACCTGCTCCTCTGGGTCACTTCTTTAAAGACCGGCACTCCCATGGCAGGGGCCAGGGTCATCGGCTTTACCAAGGCCATGGAGGTCTTCCCCTTGGGGCAGACCAACGCTGACGGGGTGCTCATCTGCGAACGCCGGGAGTTGAGCGGCCTGTCCCTCAAAACCCCCAAGCGCCCGGCCGCGGTAAAGCGCTCCGTTGACCAGGCCGACCTGGTGCTTCTGGTGGCCGGAACCAAAGATGACGTCGCCTTCATCGAGGTGCTGCCTCAGGGCAACCTCAAGCCCCAGAGTATCTGGCAGGCCAAGGTCGGCGAAAAAATGCGCACCCTCCGGGGCAACATCTTCACCGAGCGGGGCGTCTACCGGCCCGGCGAAAAGGTCTTCTTCAAGGGCGCGGTCCGGGAATACGACCATGGCCGCATCTCCCCGCCCTACGGAGAAGTCTGCTCCTTTGAGCTCATCAGCCCCAAAGGCGAGCAAATCTTCACGGGGGAGGACCGCACCTCTGATTTCGGCACCGTGGCCGGAGAAATCCCCACCCAGAGTTATTGGCCCCTGGGGACCTACACCCTCAACCTGACCTATGGCCCGGAAATCAAAGCAGATACAGTGGAAAAGTCCCAGGGTCGCCGCAGGCAAGCCGAAGCCGAGGAGGACAAGACCCCCAAGAACCAGGTAAGCGTTACCTTCCAGTTACAAGAGTTCAAGCCCCCGCGGCACTTTGTGGGGATCAATTTCCAACAGATTTCCCGGGACTTGCAGGGCTATGTCAACCGGGGCGAGCAACGCGCTCCTTTTGTGAAGATCGCTCTCACCGGCTCCTATTATGCCGGCGGGCCGGTCAAGCACGGCCAGGTGCGCTGGAAGATTTACCAGGCTAAGACCAGCTATCAGGTCCCCGGCCATGATGATTTCACCTTCGGCTACGGCGGCGACGAACAGGGCGAGCTCATCGAGAGCGGCCAGACCATTTTGGACGAGCAGGGGAGGGCGGATCTGGAGTTTCCCCTGGACCGCCAGGTCATGAACGGCCAGCACGGCCTCTCGGTGGTGGCTACGGTGGTGGACTTCGATGGCCGCGCCGCGACGGACACCAAGGCTTTTCAGGTCACGCCGGAAAAATTGGTGGGTATCAGCCGCCATCCGGACTCAGCCAGGGCTGATGAAGAGCAGGTCCTGAAGGTGATGGTGGCCAGGCCCGACGGCAAGGCGATTTCCAAGGGAGTCGTCAAGGCCGAGATTTTACAAAAAAGTTGGGTTTATGTGCCGAAGCGCAATGAGCAGGGCGACCTTTATTGGGACGGACAGGACGTTTGGACCAAGACCGTGGGGAGCGATCTGACCCTGGATAAGGGCACGGCCGCGTTCCGCTTCTCCTTCGCCTGGGCCGGCAGTTATCTTGTGGCCTTCACCTATACCGACGAAACCGGTAAGAGTTTCACCTCGGCTACGGCCTATGAAGTCGCAGGCGAAAGCTATGCCTACGAACACCGGGAGGAACCCTATCAGCCCCTGGCCCTGGCCGCTGATAAGCCCGCGTATAAGCCGGGGGAGAAGGCCTTGCTCACGGCCCGGCCCCAGCGCCCGGTGTCCCGATACCTCCTCACCCTGGAGCAGGATGGCGTGCTCAAGTACCAGGTGATCACTCCGAAACCCGGCGAAGATCGCCTGGAAGTGCCCATCGGCGCCGAGTACGCCCCCAATCTCTTCGTGTCCGTCCTGGGACTGACCCCCCGGGGCGAATTCCCGGTTTATACCGGCCATTATGATATCGAAGCCCCCAATTTTTACTGGGGCACCCTCAATCTCCCGGTGCGCCAGGAAGTGGAGGCCTTGAAAATCCAGATCAGCCCCGGTGTCCAGGAACTTAAGGCCGAGCCCGGCGCCAACGTCACCCTGGACTTCACCGTGTTGGACTCCAAGGGTAACGGAGTGCAAGCCGAAATGGCCGTGGCGGTGGTGGATGAAGCCGTCCTGGCCTTAACCGGCTTTAAGACCCCCACCCTGGAATCCTTAACCAAGTTTGACCGGCCCCTGGGGGTGTTCACCGGTGAACTCCGGTCCTTCCTGGTGCACCAGACTCCCTTTTATCTCTCCAAGAATGAGCCCCTCACGGGCGGCGGCGGCATGAACGAAGAGATGATGTCCAAGCTGCGGCGGCGCTTCGAGGCGGTGGCCTATTTCAACCCCCGCGTGCTCAGCGACGCCCAGGGCAAGACCCAGGTCTCGTTTACCTTGCCCGACAACATGACCACCTATCGTATCTACACCGTGGTCCTGGACAAAGGCAGCCGCTACGGCAGCGCCGAACGGCCGCTGCTGGCCACCAAGGCCTTTTACCTGGAACCGGGTCTGCCCAACTTCTTCACTAAGGGCGACACCTTTAAATTCCAGGTGGCCGCGTTCAACCACAGCACTGACCAGGGCCCGGTGCAGTTCAGCGCCGTGGGCGATGGCGGACTCTTTCTCAGCGCGGCCGAACCCGAACCAGTTGCTCAACTTAAACCCAAAGACAGCCTGAAGCTCAATGTAACCGGCAAAGCCGCCAATCCAGGCCCTGCTACCGCCCATTTCGAAGGCGGCTTCCAGGGGCGCACCGACGCGGTGGAACTCAAGCTGCGCATCAACTCCGGGCACGTCCGGGATACCGAAGTGTGGTTCGGTTCTCTGGCCGGGACCTCCGAAATCAAGGTGGCGCTGCCCTCCTATCTGACCGGCAAGGTTGACCTGGAGGAAGTCCAGGCAGTCTTGACCGTAGCCGGTTCACCCTTCTTGCGGATGACCGAGGCCATCCATTACCTCCTGCAATACCCCTACGGGTGTGTGGAGCAGACCAGCTCCGGGGTTATGGCCCTGGCCGCGCTTCGGGGCGCGATCGAAAAGGGGCTGGTGACCGGCGTCAGCCTGGACGAAACCGACAAATATCTGAACCGCGGCCTGGCGCGGATTCTGGGCATGCAGACCGACTCCGGCGGCTTTGCCTACTGGCCGGGGCAGCGGGAAACCCACATCTGGGGCTCCATCTACGCGGCCACCGCCCTGAGTCTCGCTAAGACCAACGGCCTCGAGGAGCCGGATGACTCCCTGAACTCGGCCTTGGATTACCTGAAAAAACAGGTTGAAGAGCCCAAACGCGCCCTCGCCATCAAGGCCTTTGCCTGCTACGTCCTGGCCTTAAACGGCGCGCTGGACCCTGACACCTATAAAACCGTGCACGCTCATTATGCCAAGCTGCACCGGGAGAGCAAACTCTTGCTGCTCTTGGCCGCAACCCTCGCTGACCTGCGCCCGGCCAAAGAACTCCAGACGTCCCTGCAACCGCTGATAGGCAGCAAAGTTCCAGTGGCCCCGGCCGAGAAGGATGATGAGTTCCGGGCCCAATTTCGCACCCCGGCCCTGGCGCTGCTGGCGGGCGCCATCATCATGCCCCAGGACCCCGCCACCAAAGAAGAAGCGCTGCTGCTCCTGATGGGCCTGGACCACAAGGGCATCTGGACCTCCACCAGCGATACCGGCTGGGCGCTTTTGGCCCTGGGAGAATATTTTAAGGGCGTCACCTTTGGCACCGAACCCGTGGAGATCGCCATCAGCCAGCCCGGCGCACCCCAGACCGAGCGCCTCAAACTGGACCCCAAGGGCTTCCGCACCGTGGGCCTTGACGCCTCCGTTTTGCTCAAAAACCCGATAGTCAAAATAGAAGGCCAGGCCGGCAAAACCTGGCTTTACAAGCTGGAGGTGACCGGACCTCGGCTGGATATCGCCAAAACCGGCGCGTCCCGCGGCTTCAAGGTCCGCCGGGAGATCAAGAACACCGATGGCGGGGACGTCATTAAGGTGGGTGACCTGGTAAAAGTCACGGTTTTCCTGGATGTGGCCGGCAAAGAGCAGCGCTACGTGATGCTGGATGACCCCCTGCCCGCCGGGCTCATGGCTATCAACTCGGCCTTCACCACCGAGGAGCAGGTCCCCCAGGGAGACGAGGATAACGGCGACGACTTTGATTACGTCACCCGGGAAGGCACCATCCGGTTCCGGCCCAACTATTTCGAAATCAAAAACGACCGCGTCCTGGCCTACCGGGATCAAGTCTACTCCGGCTCCTACCGGTTCGAGTATTACTGCCGGGCCATCTGCGAAGGCACCTTTGTGGCCCCCGCCACCCGGGCCTCGGCCATGTACTCCCCTGGCGTAAACGGCTATTCCGCCAAGGGCGAACTGCAGATCAAGGGACGCTGAGGTTACAGCAACTTCTAAAACTTTCTTATTTTATTCATCTCTCACTTAATTAAGGGGGCGTTCATAAAAGCCCCCCTATAAAAGGCTATTAATGTGTATCCAACTATAATGGTTATTATCACAATTAACCCCTAACCAATAAGGTGGGTTGCTATGAGTCCAGAAACGGTTAATGTAATTAATATAATAGGTGGAGTCTCAGCAATAGCTATAAGTATTATTGCAATGGCATTATCAATCACGTTCTACATTGCAGGACGAAAAACTGAAAACAGCGTTTCTTCATCACTCGCAGAAATTAAAACCCAAACTAATGCCTTACAAAAACTTAGCGGCAAACAAATCGACAAGTTAATGGATCATGTTTTCAATGGTAATATATCGCAAAGTGACACAATGGGACAAATTATCACTGCACTCTCTCAAATCCCCATTACAATTACAACTATTTTAAGACAACCAATTGAGAACCCAAATCAAACTAGCCAAGAACAAATCATTGGATTATATTCTGCGTTGTATTTTTATATTGCCCAAACTAATTACTGGTCTCAATCATTTCTTCCTAAAGTATTTGATTTTGATGAAAAGAACGAATTTCATGTGCTTATCAAAAGAGTAGTAGATTTAAGTAATAATGATTTTCTATCCGTGGCTACTTGGCTAAGCCAATGTGATCAGAGTTTAATCGAGAAAACACCTCTTTATGACTACTTAAAAGAAACAAAAGATAAATGGCGTCATGCCGTACGGTCATCGTCAGATGTCTTTGTAGTAACAAGTCAGGAATAATTATTTTTCATTTTTCTTCTTGGAAGGTTCTTGGCTTCGGCGGCGTCTTCAAAAACCGCTTGGCAATATCATCCCCAGTAACACGGAGATTTAGAGGGATTTCCACGAACAAACTTGAGCGAAAAATCCGGGCGATTTTGTAAGGGGGCTTTTTGTCAAGGCGTCTATCAACCCGCCGAACCTGGTGCCTGGCCGCGGCCCTGCTGGTCCTGGCAACTCTGGCCTGGCATTTTGCGGCCGTATCCCGCCTGGACCCTGAGGCCCTCAAGCTCAAGCCCGGCCCCCTGGTTGTGGACCGGGCCGGCCGCATCCTGCGGCTGGTGCCTGAAGCCCAGGGGCGCAAGCAGGTTATCTTGCCAGAAGGCCCCGTGCCCCCCATCGTGGCCGCGGCCTTTGTGGCCGCGGAAGACCATCGCTTCTGGCATCATCCCGGCTTTGACCCCCTGGCCATCCTCAGGGCTGCGGCCACCAACTTAAGACACGGCCGCATCGTCTCAGGCGCTTCCACCCTCACTCAACAACTGGCGCGCCTCATCGACCCCGGCCCCCGCAGCTATTATCGCAAGCTGGTGGAGACGGCGCGCAGCGTCAGGCTTTCGCTTATGTTCAGAAAAGACGAAATCCTGCGGCAATACCTTAACCGCGTACCCCTGGGCAGCAACCTCATGGGGGTGGAGGCCGGGGCTCAGGCCTATTTCGGCAAAACCGCCTCCCGCCTGGACGCCAGCGAAGCCGCTCTTTTAGCGGCTTTGGTGAAGGCCCCCGGAGCCCTGAACCCTTATGGCCCCCACCGCGCCCGTTTGCTGGCGCGCCAGCGCTTCGTCTTAAGCCGTATGGCACACCTGGGCTATCTTCAGCCCGAAGAATTCCAGGCCTGCCTTACAGAAAACCTCCGGTTTCAGGGGCATGGCCCCCGGCCCCCGGCCTTCCCCTTTGAAGCCCCCCATTTCGTCAACCTGGTCCTGACCCGGGAGAAGCCCGCGGAGTCTGGTTCCCAGCGGCTGCAAACCACCCTGGACCTGCCCTTGCAGCGCCGGGCCCAGGCCATCGTCCACTCCCACCAGGCCCGAATCGCCAAATCTGGCGCCTCCCAGGCCGCCGCGGTGATCGTTGACAACCGCAGCCGCGATGTCCTGGCCCTGGTGGGTTCCTGCGCCTATGGTCCCAGAGATCAAGGCTTCAACAACGGCGCCGCAACCTGGCGCTCCCCCGGCTCCACCCTCAAGCCCTTTCTCTACGGACTGGCCCTGGACCAGGGGTTCACGCCCGCTTCGGTGATGGAGGACGTGGAACGGCGCTACCGCACCCCCCGGGGCGAATTCATCCCGTCCAACTTCGACCGCGTCTCCCACGGCCCCGTTTCCTTCCGGGAAGCCCTGGGCAATTCCCTCAACCTCTCCGCAGTGCACCTCCTCAACCTCATCGGGCCGGAATCTTACTACGACACCCTGGCCAGCCTTGACCTCATCAACCGCCCGGAATTTACCCCGGACCATTACGGTCTGGGCATGGTGGTGGGCAACCCCGAAGTCAGCCTCCTGCAACTGGCCGCGGCTTACGCCTGCCTGGGCCATGGCGGCAGCTTCGCCCCCTTGCGCCTGACCCGCGACGCTCCCCGGCCGGCGGGCACGCCCATCTTTTCCGAACAGGCCGCCTATATCATCAGCGACATTTTAAGCGACCCCATGGCCCGGGCGCGCATCTTCGGGGGCGCCGCGGCCATGAACCCGCCCTACCGCCTGGCTATCAAGACCGGGACCAGCACCCGCTATCGCGATGAATGGGCCGTGGGCTACACCCCGGAGTTTACGCTGGCCGTGTGGGTGGGCAATTTCGACGGCCGGCCTACCACCAATCTCAGCGGCGCCACCGCGGCCGCGCCCATCGTGGCTGATTTGGCCGCGGTCCTCTTTGCCGGGTCACCGCCGGCGCCTTTTGTCAAACCGGCCGGGGTCATAGAAGCAGAAGTCTGCGCCTTCTCCGGCTTAAAGCGCGGACCGGCCTGCGTCCACCGCCACCAGGAGTTTTTCATAAGTGGCACCGAACCCCAGGCGGTGTGCGCCTATCACCAATCCCAGGAACCGTGGCACCGCATGCCCGCCAATTTTGCCGGCTGGCTGCACCAACGCTTTGAAAAGGGCGGGCAAGGGCGTTTCCGCCTGGCCGACTTTGATCAGGACTTGGGGAAAACCTTTCAGGGTCCCGTGGCCCCCGGCCCCAAGCCCGGACCGCAATCCCGGCGTCAGAGAGGTGCCGTGATCGCCGGGCTGCCATCCGGCTCTATCGGCAACGGCTCCACACCCGTCCGGGCGGACGGCCTGGCGCTCCGGGTCAGCATCAGCGCGCCCTTAAACGGCGACCGCTACCTGTTGACGCCCGCCTCCGAAGTTGTCCGAGTAACGGGGAAAGCCCTGTGCCGGGAATCCCTGAAGAAAATTACCTGGTTCGTAGATGGCCGGGAAGTGGCCGCCACCGGCCCCCCGTATGAGCTCCCCCTGGACTTGCCCCGGGGCCGCCACCGCATCACCGTAGCGGGACCTGGCAGCCAGGCAGATTCCGTGGAAGTGTTTGTGCAATGAGGGCCTATCTATCCGGTGGGATTAATTTTTAGCGCACGGTAGGAGCAAAAGGCAATTTCGCCGCTTTTCGTAGGGGCGGACCTGCGTGTCCGCCCTCTTGCGTCGCGTTTTGGGAATATGGCTCGAGTGGCCGTATCTCCCTCTCTCTTGATGGGGGAGGGTTGGGGTGGGGGTGAAAACCCAAATCAGCGGTCAAATTTCACTTAGGAACCGGATTTTCAATCTGCTCAATTTTAAGAGGTTTCTTGAACTTAGCCTGCATTTCTTTTGCCTCGGCCTGGGCCTCATCTTGCGAGGAAAATGGCCCCAACCACGCCTGAAAGAGATTTAGATTCTTGGGGTCGCGCTGCACAAACGCGGGTTTTCCCTGCTTTTTCAGTGTGCCCAGCAGCTTGGCGGCGTCCTCGTAGTTCTTAAAACTACCCACCAAAATCCCGTAGTGTTCTTTCATCGCGGGGGGCGGGGGAATAGTAAGGTGCGTTCCCGGAGGGCCCGGTTCCTGTAAGGGCGCGATGCCTGGGGAGGGCTCCACTTTGATAGGGGGAGCCGCAGTAGGGGGAACCGCCGGAGCAGGCGCAACCGGCGCCTTGGAAGTGGCCACGGGGCCGGGTCCGACGCCCGGAGGACCGCCAAGATAATGCCGCCACAGCAGCACTGCCACAATAATCATGACCGCCAGGATTGCCAATCCGAATGCCGTATTCTTCTTCATCTTGCTTGGCCCCGCCTATCCTTCAATCGTAAAACTTTCTGTTTACTATACCCCCAGTCTGCCGCCGCTACAACTTCCAGCCCTAAGGTCAAGGCTGCGTCAGCAGTTGACACACCTGGTCAATCTCGGCCCTTTGTGTTTTTAAAATGCGGCTGGCCTCGATCTTCAAACCCGCCAGGTTGGCCGGGGAGGCATCATCCATATCATCATTGGCCGTGTCCAGGGTAGTCTGGAACCTGAAAAAATGCTCCCCCAATATCTGCCGCAACTGATAATCCACCGCATCACAGACACCATCGAACACCACGCTGAGAATCGGCAGGGCCCACTGCACTTTCCCCCAGTCTTTGGCTTCCTCAAAAGGAATGGGACGGGTCAACTGGCCGGTGCCAAGGGACACGATGAGAAAGGCGGTTTCGTCCGGAAAGAGACGCCGAGCCTCAGAATATGCCGACATGGCCGGATTATTGACAAAGACGCCGCCGTCAATCAAAGCCAGTTTCTGCCCCGCCACCTGGAACTGGGCGGGCTCAAAATACGTAGGCGCCGCCGAAGTGGCCCGGGCCGCATCGCGCATCAACACCGGCTTGGAATCATCCCGCCAGCTTTTGAAGAAAAAGGGGGTCCGGGTCTCGATCTCATAGCTGCTGACCAAAACCTTGGAAAGCGCCTGCCCCAAAGGCACATCATCGAAATATTCCTTGAGAATCCCCTCCAACGGACACTGGGAATACTTTTCTTCGGTCAGTCCCGCCACCGAACTCACCCCGTGCCAAAAGGAGCGGGAAAATATCTCCGCCCCCCGGTTGACATACATATCCACCAGGTCCTTGGCCCTATATTTCGGCACACCGCTACCGCCGTCCCGGCTCAGAGCCAGGCTGATAATCCCGCCGGTGGAGGTGCCCGCCATCAGGTCGAACATGGACGCTACCGGTCTGTTAGTCCTTTTCTCGATCTCCGCCAGGATCGTTGCCGGGATAATGCCCCGGATGCCGCCGCCGTCAATGGAGAGCAGTTTTTTCATTGCCGTTGACCTCCCTGCTGGCCTAAAGGGGTTGATGGGTGAGCACAAGTGCTTAACGAGAATATGAGCATCAATGGATATTTAACTTTTATACTACTCATGTCAGTCAGATTAATAAAGCCAAAAGCATTATTAAAACGTTTTCAGGCCCCCCCACACGGCTTAATGCACGAACTTGACAAGGCAGCCCCCGCTGGGTAACAATGACCTAACCGCTTAACCTGCAGAAGAAATTATTTGAGCTCGATAAAGAGGTCCGATCATGGAACTGTTATTTCGGCCCCGGCGCCTGAGACGGCGGGAACCACTGCGGCGTATGGTGCGGGAGACGCATCTGCGCCCGGAAGATTTCATCTACCCCATGTTCGCGGCCCCCGGAAAGGGCGTGCGCCAGGAAGTGCCTTCCATGCCCGGCGTCTGCCGCCTGTCCCCGGACTTGCTGGTGGCGGAGGCCAAAGCTGCACTTAACGTGGGCGTGCCCGCGGTGCTCCTCTTCGGGCTGCCCACCAGGAAAGACGACACCGGCTCCGAGGCCGCCTCCCCGAAAGGCGCGGCGCAGCAGGCGGTGCGGTTGCTCAAAAAACAGGTCCCCGAACTGGTGGTGATCACCGACGTTTGCCTGTGCGGCTTCACCTCCCATGGCCACTGCGGCCTCTTGTCCGGACAGGAAGTGGACAACGACGTCACTTTGGAAGTCCTGGGGCAGGTGGCGGTGTCCCACGCCGAGGCCGGGGCCGATATGGTAGCCCCTTCCGACATGATGGACGGCAGGGTAGGGGCCATCCGGGAGGCCCTGGACGAGCGCGGCTTTGAAATGGTGCCCATCATGTCCTATGCGGTTAAGTATGCCTCCAGTTTCTACGGCCCTTTCAGGGATGCGGCGGAGTCCGCTCCGGCTTTCGGCGATCGCCGGTCCTACCAGATGGACCCGGCCAACGTCCGGGAGGCCTTGCGTGAGGCCGCTTTGGATGTGGAAGAAGGCGCCGATCTCATCATGGTCAAACCCGCCCTGCCTTACCTGGACGTCATCTCCCAGTTGGCCGCGGAGTTCGACCTGCCCCTGGCCGCCTATCAGGTGAGCGGTGAGTACGCCATGATTAAGGCCGCAGCAATAAACGGCTGGCTGGACGAAGAGGCGGTCATGCTGGAATCGCTCCTTTCCATCAAACGCGCCGGCGCGGACCTGATTTTGACCTACTTTGCCAAACAGGCCGCGGCCTTGTTGGGGAAATGAATGCGGGCCTAATATTGCAGGCGAAAAAGGGACAGAGAGGCAAGTCAGGGAATCAATCACTAAGTCGGTTCATGGGGGAGCGGGTCAGGCTGTTCCCAAACCGGCAGTGCTCCTGCCGGTTTGGGCAGATACTCAGCCTAGCTCAGTCTTCTGCGGAAACGAAGCGCACCGAGCCCCATCAGACTGGAACCCAGGAGGTAGACGGCGCCGGGAATAGGCACTACCACTTCATGTTGGATCTTTGCGGTGATGGCAGCGCTGAATCCATCAAAATCTGTGACGAAATCGACAAAAGCGGGAGGGATCGGGCCTATCACGTTGTTAGTGTAATAAGCCACGAGAGCTATATCCTGGATAACCAGCGCATTGATCTGAATGCCGGCGGCCACCGCATTGTCGCGAGGCGTATTGGGGGCAGGGCCGTCGTTGTTGGAGCCATCGCTGGAAATATCGATGATCTTGCGGACTCCTGTGAAGTCATTGTTGAGAATCGAGTCTGTGCTATAAAGGAGAGCGTCCCCAACAGCAGTGAAACCGGAATAGGGTCGAGAGGCAGCGCCGATCGAAGCCGCAAAAGCGTTGGCTGACGCCTCGCTGTCGATGAGGGTCCAAGCCACTGCTGTCTGCTGTTGGCTGCCGCCGGACCAGTAGATTAACGCTGCCGCAAAGGCCAGTGGCGGGGTGGCCGTATTGAATTGAGGGGCGAGGGCCGTGAAGGCATTGACATAGCCGGTTCTTTGCAAGTTGAATTCAGTTGTGTCAATACTCCCCGACACGTCTACCGCCAAGGCCAATTCCAAGTTAACCGCTATGGGCGATGCCATGGCCGGAGCGATCGAAAACAGCATCACGGCCGCCAATAACACAACCAGACTGAACGAGAAGCCTTTCTTAGACATGTGATTTCTCCTTTTTCGGTAGCAAAAAGCCATCCGCTGTAAGAGCCCCCGAATTTGGGGGTCAAGCCCAATTCTATAAGCTATTCCTGTTCCCTGAGAAGTGTGATCACCTCCTTTGCGGGTTGATACACGCTACCCGTTTACCGAGATACCTTCAGGCAACTTGGCTGAATCCTATAACCCGGAGGGCCTACGTCCCCGTCTCCTGGGAGTTCGGCTTTCCGTTGGGCTTATAGTTCCGGCCTGGAAGGCCCCCGGCAACCGCGTTTCCCTCCCTTTCTCGTGTTCAACTGACTATAAAAAAACCGGACTACCTGCTCCCAGGCACCCCGGTTACTCTTCCTTAAGAACCGCAACTTGCCAACCCGCTTTGCGCCACGGGCTTAACTTTATCGATAATTGATCTAAATTATACAGATAATATTCTAATTAGCAATATATTTTATTAAATAAAAAATAATTATAATATAATTGACTATAGACTTTCTCGGAGCGTTTTAGAAAACTTTCTGAGTCGATGCTTCCAGACCTCAAGCCATAAAAAAGCAGGGTCATCTCCGGCCCTGCCGTACTCAAATAAGAAGTTTATCTGAAAGCTTATTTTTTAAGTTTCCTTCCTTCCCGAAATCATCTCGACTAACCAAAAAAGGCAGGGCCATCGCTGACCCTGCCTTTCGATGTGATACCCGGTCATAATTAGGTTGTTTTAAATTTTCGGCCGAACCCGATTAACCCGAGCAGGCCGGAACCAAGCAGCAGCACGGTGGGTGGGAGAGGAATGACTGGAGGAGCAACAAAGCCTTGAACCACGACAACGCGATCGCCGCCGCCGAAAGTGGAGAAGAGAAAATCACCGGTCAGGGGATCGATGAAAGCCCCTTCAGCCCCTTCCAGATCGGTGATAAAATCTCTGCGGGAAGCCAATGTAGGGTCGCCATTGGCGTCAACTTCATAGGTGGCAACTTTCCCGACAGAGAATTCACATTGGAGCAAGCTTGGTACGGGAAAAAGTGGTGAGCCAGGTGGCACGTAGGCAATACCTTCGGGGCCACCGGGGAGAGTTTCAACAAAATTAGCGGAGGTGATATCAAAGGTCCCTGTCCCATCCGGGGTGTAGGTTAAAGTGTACCATTCCCCACCTTCCCACGATACTAATTTCAACTGACCGGCGCCGGGAAATCCGGCCGGGACGAAAGCCAGTGCGGCCGCTGAATTCGCTACACCTAAGGCGGCCATATCCACAATCTTGTCAGTGACGGTGCTTCCCGGCAAATTCTGGCCGATCTCATTAACCGGCCACCTGGCCAGAAACAACACTCCACCGGGGCCGTATTGGGCTCCGCCATCATTATAGGCGGCCTCTGCATAGAATGAGGCGCTGCCCGAAAACCCGGTGATATGGTTATTGGCATCCCTGGTGACCCCGATAGAATAAAGTGCTCCGGATGCCTCATTGGCATTGCCGCCGATCAGTAAGGTGTTGGGATCACCCGCTTTCAATAACACCGGGCCATAAAGAGGCGGCACTCCCGGTACCGAACCGAGATCAAAAGCCGTATAGGAACCGGCATAGAAGGGGTCAATCGTGACCGCCTGGCCTGAAACCGGGAGAAAGGCCAGGGCCGCGGCTACCAGCAAAAACACCAAATGTTTCTTTAGCTTCATCATCTTCACCCTCCTCATTATTTTTGGGCATCGGAAAACCCACCAGATCTTAAGATCGGCGATCCATCGCCTCCCCGAGATTTCCGGCCGCAGACCACAAGGCCTTCCTTTGCTGACAGTCCATGGCCTTCTAATTTAATGTAAATAAATTAGTATCCATATTAAATTATGTCAAGATTTACTATAGTATTGTTTATTGTAAATTATCTTTTTTCGGGGGAATCCAGAGCGCTTGCCGAAGGAGGGTTTTCGAGGAGAATGGTGGCGGTTATCCTCCAATTTTGTTACATATTAAGATAATGAACAATTTAAGCTCCTCGCCAAGGATAAAAATCCCGCCCCTCCGCCTCCTGGCCTGGGAGACCACCCGGCGCTGCAACCTGGCTTGCCTCCACTGCCGGGCCGCGGCGGGGTCCGGGCCTTATCCGGGGGAGTTGTCCACCGATGAAGGCATCAAACTCCTGGACGACCTGGCGACCTTGGGGCAGGTGGTAGTCATCCTCACCGGCGGCGAACCCCTGCTCCGGGAGGATATCTTCGACCTTGCGGCTTACGGCGCCAGGCTTGGCCATCGTATGGTCATGGCGGTGAATGGCACCCTGGTCACCCCAGCCATTGCGACGCGCCTCAAGAACGTGGGAATTCAACGGGTGAGTATCTCCCTTGACGGCGCTACGCCAAGCTCCCATGATCGCCTCCGGGCGGTGGATGGGGCCTACGCCGGGGCCCTGGCCGGGATTGCTGCCTGTAAAGAAGCTGGTTTACCCTTTCAAATAAACACCACCGTCACCCGGGCCAATCGGCTCGAACTTCCTGCCATCCACGAGTTAGCTATAAAACTCGAAGCCGCGGCCCATCACGTCTTTGTATTGGTGCCTACAGGAAGGGGGGAACTGATCCGGGAGGAACTGGTGACCCCGGAGGAATACGAGGCGACCCTACACTGGTTACTTGCGCGGCAGCGGGATGGCAAGCTTTTCATCAAGCCCACCTGCGCGCCGCAATACTACCGGCTCATGCGTCAGGACGCGTACGCTCGGGGCGAAAAGATCACACCGGCCAGCCATGGCATGGAGGCCATGACCAAGGGTTGCCTGGGAGGCCAGGGCTTCGCGTTTGTGTCTTATCAGGGGGAGGTGCAGCCCTGCGGCTACCTGGAATTGGTGGCGGGTAACATCCGGGAAACCCCCTTCCCGGCAATCTGGTCCGGTTCCGAGCTGTTTCAACAATTGCGCCAGGTTAACGACTACCACGGTAAATGCCACGCCTGCCAGTACCGCAAGGTCTGCGGCGGCTGCCGGGCCCGGGCCTATGCCATGACCGGCGATGTCCTGGGGGATGACCCCATCTGCCCATACGAGCCGGTGGGCTAATCTCTTAGCCTCGTTCCCAAGTTGTACTTGGGAACGAATTTGGAGCCCAAGCTAAACTTGGGCGCGAGCCAAAAATAGACGCCAAGGCGCAAGACTTTCTTATGACCATAGCGGAAAACGGAAAACCGAAAACGAAAAACGAGTCCTTGGACGATCTGGACCGGGCCATATTGAACGAGATCCAGTCGCATTTTCCCATTGAGTCCCGGCCGTATGCCGAGGTAGGCAGCAGGGTAGGGGCCTCGGAAGCTGAAGTCCTGGCCCGGGTTAAGGTCATGGCCGAATCCGGCATCATCCGGCGCCTGGGGGCTAACTTTACCTCCCGCAAACTGGGCTATACCAGCACCCTGTGCGCCGCCCGGGTACCCGAAGATAAGCTGGATCAGTTTGTGGCCGTGGTCAACCGCTATCCCGGAGTGACCCACAACTACCTGCGGCGGCACCACTATAATATCTGGTTCACCCTCATCGCCGACTCCGAGGCCCGCCTCAACTACATCCTGGAGGAAATCTCCCGGGTCGCGGGAGTCCCGGAAATTCTTAGCCTCCCGGCCCACGAAGTCTTCAAGATCAAAGTGGATTTTTCGGTGTGATGCGGTCGAGCGCCATACCGTAGACTAGGTTTTGTGACCTTCCTCTGATTTTTTCCCCTTATAGATAATCACCGCATTGTAGCGGCCCTCGCCCAACGCTTATTCCGGTTTTTCTAAACCTTCCCAGGGCACGCACAACACCGGGCAGGGCAGCAGGCGCACCACCTTCTCGGCAGTGGAGCCGAAAAAGACCTCCTCGATCGGCCCCCGGCCGCTCCGGCCATAGCCTCCCATGACGATCAAGTCAGCCGCCAGATCCCGGGCGATGACTGCGATCTCCTGAAAGGGAATACCCACGGTCACCATGCCGGTCACTTCCAGGCCGCCGCGCCCATGTTCTTCCAGGAAGGCATCCAACTGTCGTTGCGCCTCCTCCCGGAACTCCGGCAGTAGAGTTTCGGGCTGAACTTTCAGGTGTTCGGCCACCCGGGCCACAATGGATTGCTGAATGACATGCAGGAGAACCAGCTTGGCCCCGAAACACTGAGCGAGATGCTTGGCCGTCTTAAACGCCGCGCCGGCGCATTCGGAAAAATCGGTGGCTACGAGAATGGCTTTGAAATCCATGGGAGAGGTCCTTTATAAAACCGGGATACGTCTGGTTACGAGCTCGACTGCCTCTGCCTTAATCCCCAAATTATTTTAATCTCGCCTTAAGTATCTTGAACATCTGACCGGCGTTGCCAAAGCTCCCTGATTCCCTCAGCAGCACCTTGCCATGCTTATCCACGACCACGGTGGTGGGGGTGCCGTCGATATGGAAGACGTCTACGCCGATGGCCCAATCCGGATCGGGCACCATAGGGAAAGGCACTTTATAAGCAGCTTTGAATTTCCGCAAAGCTGACTCATTATCACTCTCGCCCACTGCGAGAAACTTTACCTTGTCTTTGAGGTCCGATTTTGCCACCAGATTATACAACCGGTTCACGACCGGTGCCTGATCCACGCAATGGGGTCAGGTGGTGCGCGTGATTTCGATCAGAACATAGGGGGCTTGGATATCCTGGAGGCTGAAATTTCCAGGACTTTTTAGGCCGAGATATTTTTGGTCCGCCTCCGTTACTGGGCCGGAAAACTTTAGGTTAGCAATCTTGGCATTGTCCGAGGCCGCAGGTGACGAGGAACTGAAACCCAGCAAAATCGTCAGGCAACCTGCCAGGGCCAGAGCAAAAGTCTTATGACGCATAGCTCCCCCTTTTCAGGATCTCGTTAGCATACGAATGATTTTCATGAACTGAAGATAAGGCCACAAACCGGTGGCGTCAATCGGGCGGGAATCGGGTCAGGCTGAGGACAGCCTGACCCGATTATGGAGCAGTTATTTTACCACGGCCTTGATCTTCTGGAGGACTTCATTGGGGTCGTCAAAAGTGCCGATATGGACAAATACAATCTTGCCAGTCTTATCCAAGATCACGGTGACGGGATACGGAGTGAAATTCAGGGCCTTGCCAAAGCTGTTGTTGGGGTCGGGCACCAAGGCGAACGGCACCTTATAGAATGCCTTCCACATTTTCATGCCCATTTCTTCGTTGCCCTGGCCCGCGCCGATAAATTTCAACTTGGTTTTCAGTTGAGGATCGGCTTGCACCTTTTCGAACAGTTGATTCATGAAGGGAGCCTGGTGAATGCAGTGCGGGCATTTGTCATTGAACTGCTCCACCAGCACATAAGGCGCTTTGACATCCTTCCAACTGAACGGGCCTTGTTTGGCCAGGCCGAGATACGTGGAATCTTCCGGCGTGATGGTCCCGGAGAATTTTACATCGGGGACTATTTGGCCGACCTTGGGCTCTGCCTCCTGTGCTGCCGCAATGGATATGGTGCCCACGAAAAAGATCAGAGCCAGACAGCAACTCAAGACTACAATTTTATTCCTGCTCATTAATTACCCCCCTTTCCATTTTTTGCTGAATGATAAACCAACCCTTGCTAAAGGGCAAAAGAAAAGCGCTCTTACCTATCTCTTCGGAACCGATTTTGGGAAAGTTTAGGGAAAAAACCAAGGGGGGTCGTTTTTTTTTCGGCAAATCAGCTAAAAAACCGCTCTTCCTGCCAATCCACCGGCATCCGCACCAAGGCTCCCTGGCGGTGCTGATAGAGCAGATAGCCATGGCGCACCCCAAATTCAAAGAGGCGCTGAGTCAGGACCACATCCTGGCGGCAGTAGGATTCCAACTCTTCCCACTTGCCAGCGGCATAGAGTTCCAGGGCCAGGAGGCCGTCGCCGCTCTTTTGCTCTCCCAAGGTCTTTTCCGACAAATGATTGAGGGAGAGCCGATGTCCCAGGAGGGTATGGACTTCCTCCAGGATGTCAAAAGTGGGCAATTCCGCCAACGGCACGGTCGTGTAAGGCTGCAAGACCTGGTAATCGAAGCGCTTGATATTGAAGCCCACGATCAGGTCCAGTTTTTTTAAGCGCTCTGCGAGCCGCTTCAAATCGTGCTCCCGATAGGTGGTGGCGACCCCCGTATGGCTCTCGTGGACCACCACGAGCGATACCCCCATGCGGTGGCATTGTCCCCAGCCGCCCACGTCCGCCGCAGAGCAACAAGTCTCCAGGTCCAAAACCCCGATCTTCCGGTTGCGGAACCAGGGAATTTCCGTATCCGTATCCGACTCCGGCACGGGCACCTCGACTGGTTCCGGCGCCGAAACAATCTGGATCTCTGCCGGCGTCTCCGCCTCTTCCACTCCCAACAGCAGTCCGGCGATCATAAGCGTCGCCTCTTTGTCCAGGGGTTTGTTGCCCGAACCGCACTTGGGCGAATGGATGCACGAAGGACAGCCGTCCTCGCAGGGGCAGGCCTCGGTGAGTGAAAGCGCCCGCTGAACTAAATCTTCCAAGATCTCGTAAGCCCGAACCGACAGCCCCACGCCGCCGGGATAACCGTCATAGATAAAGACTGCGGCTCGACCCACCTGAGGATGGGCTGGATGGGAAATGCCGCCGATATCGTAGCGGTCCGCCAGGGCAAACAACGGAAACATGCTGATGAGGACGTGTTCCAGGGCGTGAATGCCCCCCATGAAGTGGCCCCCTTGGGCGTACACCGCATTTTTTACCGCGTCCGGGATTTCCAGCCACATGCCCACGGTTTCAAAAACCTGGGGCGGCAGCTCGAGTTCGACCTGGCCCAGCAACTCCTGCCCCGGCAGCCTCCGCTTTTCGTAGCTCAGCAAGTGCTCCGTGACCTTGAGCCGCCCTATATGGGCCGTGAACCGGGCCACCTGCCGGGACTCTATAATCTCCAGGATTTCCGTCTCTTTGTCGGTCTGAATCCGGGTAAAATAATTGGGCTCGATGGAGTTGACCCAGACGTTGTGCCGCGCCAGGTCCAGCTTTTCCACCACCCAGGTCTGGGCCTTATGGAGATACACCGCGCCGGGATGACACTCTCGCAGGGCCCGGTGGCCGTCTATAGAGCCCAGGGGCCGCTTTTTCCCCGTCTGAAAAATGGCGAAGCTCTCCCCAAGCCCCCGGATATTCACTTCTTTCTGCGGGAACCGGGACCGGGCAAACCAGGCGTCGCCCGCGGCGGAGTGGAGCAACTGGCGCTCCCGGGCCAGTTCACCCACCACCTGCTCGTGCGCCTTCAGGTCAAAGTATTTCTCGTTTTTGGTATTAAGCGGCAGTTCCTGGGCCGCACAGGGCAGGTGGGCCTTGACCACAAACCGGTTATCCGGGTCCACCACCGCGGTCTCCATGGGCCGCCCGAAGAATTCCGCCGGATACTTAATGAAATACTGATCCAAGGCGTCGGCCTGGGCCACCATGACGATGAGTGAGTCCCGGCCCTGGCGTCCCACCCGGCCGGCCCGTTGCCAGGTGGTCACCATGGTGCCGGGATAGCCCACCAGGATGCAGACGTCCAGGCCGCCGATGTCGATGCCCATTTCGAGCGCGCTGGTCGAGATCACCCCCCGCATCTTGCCGGAAGCCAAGGCCCGCTCAATCTCCCGGCGCTCCTCCGGCAAAAACCCGGCCCGGTAGGAGCTGATAAAGCGCTTCATCTCCGGCGCCAGGCGCTGGGCCCAGACATGAATCAGTTCGGTGAGCTTCCGGGCCTGGGTAAAACAGATAGTGTTGAGCCCCTCCCGGATGGCCTGGGCAAAGATCCGGGCCGCGGTGGCCGGCGCGCCGCCGTGCGGATTGAGGAAGACAAAATGCCGCCCGCTCTGGGGTGCGCCGCTCTTTTCGATGATTTCCACATCCAGGCCGGTCAACATCTTGACGAAAATTTCCGGTTTGGCAATCGTGGCCGAAGACAGCAAAAACTGGGGGTGGGAACCGTAATGCGCACAAATCCGCTTCAAACGCCTGAGCACCTGCGCCATGTGGCTGCCCATAATGCCCCGGTAGGTATGGACTTCATCGATCACCACAAACTTAAGATGCGCAAAAAAGCTGGACCACGAGGCATGGTACGGCATCAGGCCCATGTGGAGCATGTCCGGGTTGGTGATGATCACGTGCGGCGGCTTGGCCTTGATGGCCTGGCGCTGGGCCGGAGGCGTGTCGCCGTCATAAATGGCGGACGTCAGAAAAGGGTAGGGGAGGGCGGCGTCCAACTCCTGGAGGGTCTTGAGCTGGTCCTGTTCCAGGGCCTTTAAGGGGAAGAGATACAGGGCGTGGCCCCGGGGGTTTTCTATAAGATTCTCCAGGACCGGCAGATTATAGATGAGCGTCTTGCCGCTGGCCGTGGGCGTGGCCACCAGCAGGTCTTTGCCCGCCCGGATGTAGTCCAGGGCCTCTCCCTGATGGCAGTAGAGCCGGGGAATCCCCAAACGCTCCAAGGCCGTCAGCACCCCCGGTGACAGCCCCGCAGCGCCTGCGACATACTCCACCGGCTTCTCAGGCAAGTAATGATAATGGCTGAGAATATCCCGGTATTCGGCGGTTTCTTTCAGGGAGTTGATGAAATCTTGCAGCATAATGAATCGGAAATTGGTGTAGGGTGAGCACCGCTCACCACGTACTCGTTCCCAAGTTGCACTTGGGAACGAAATTGGAGCCCAAGCTGAGCTTGGGCACAATCATTAACGTTCCCAAGCTCAGCTTGGGAACGAGTACCACGTTCCCAAGCCAAGCTTATAGGGCGTGCCGTGCACGCCGAACTGCGGCGGCCACGGGCCGCCCTATAGACTGTTTTTTCACTTCGTCCCCACATCAATATGCTCCCAGTCGGTACAATAACCCGTGTAGCACCACTCCTGGGGGATGCGCAGCCGCTGCCACTTGGCGGCCGTAAAGACCCAGGCCGGCAGTTGCCGGGCGTCCAGCTTGTGCATGGCGTCCCGGTTATATTGGCGGGTGGCCGGACTGATGGGGTTCGGTGTGCCGTCCACCACCCCCGGGTAGTTCGAATCATTGAAGTCAACGGCCAGGCCCAGGCGGTGGTTCGATCCTGGGGCATGGCGGCCGTGGTAGATTTCCGCCAGACTCTGATAGTGGCACATAACCACCGTGGCAGCCAGCGAATCCCCGTGATTATCGGGAAAACTCAGGCATTCCACCGCTACCGGAGGCGAGGCCGCGCTCACCGCGTAGGTGTCTTCCCCCATCCGCAACGACATCAGCGGCATCCGCCGGGACGGGTCGTACCAGCCTTCCCGGAAGATATATTCTATGAGCAGCCCCACCAAGGGCGCGAATTTGCTGTTGACCTCCACCTGAATCGTGGCCGGGCGGTAGTTCGCCTTATCGTTGACCTCCCGCATGGTGCGCACGAACCAGACATAGCCTGAAGGCCGCGGCGTCGTCAGGGCCACGGTCTGCCATTTTTTTTCGAAACCGCAATAAGTCTTAAGGCGTTGAGCCCGGGCCGGCACCCACACCGGAACCTCCAAAGTCACTCCCACCGGGTCGCCTCCCGGCCAGCGGCGGCGGCGCACGTCTTCCCATGAGGCAACTTGCCCCGGCGCCAGCAGCTTCAAAGTTTGATGCCGCAGCTCCACCATCTGGCCCACCCCCAGGAGGCGTTTGGCCAGAGTGACTTTCTGCAGGAAATCTATCTCCCGGGCCCGCTCCGACATGTGGGGCTCGTAAGCCAGGGCCACCTGGCGCAAAATTCTGGCCGTTTGAGCAGCCTGGGCAGCTTCCAGGATGAAGGGATGAGGCGGCGGGGCAGGGGATGGGGACTGCCGGATGACTTCGGCGGCCAGGATTCCTCCAGACACGATTATTACCAGACAGATCGCCAGAACCAGTGACGCCAGGACAGACCGAAATCGCATGGCTCTAATTGTATGTGAGCAGGTGAGGGCAGTCAATGCGAGAATGACTTGGTGTCGCTCGCGGTTGGACCCAGCGCGCGAAATTCATAACATTTATTTAACCACATTTATTTATATATAAAAAAATTGTCAGCATAGCTTTAACCATTTTTAATTAACTTAATAATTATTTACAAATAGCAGAATCCTACAATGCTCCCGGCCTAAAAAAATCTTGATACAGGGGGAGCATGAAATGGAATCAGACCCATCCAAAGCAGTTGCATTAGAGCTGGACCAGACTCCAAAAAAACTCGGAAGCAGGGTAGGACTATGGGCCATGGTGATGCTGGTGTGCCTGGCTCTGGCAAATATGGCGGGGTCCACGCCAGCTTGGGCCTTGAACGCCGACGAGCTGTTAGACATTATGGTGGACGAAGGCGCCATCACTCCGGAAAAGGCTCAGAAAATCAAAGAAAAGGCCCGCAAAATCGACAAGGCGAAAAAAGCCCAAGAGGATGCCAAACGGGCTCAGGAGTTACAACAGGTCAAGCAGGAAGCCAAAGCCGAAGCCAAAGCGGAGGCCGCCAAGGAGGCCAAAGCGGAAGTGAAAAAGGCCGTGCCAAAACCTGGGTGGAAGGCTTACTGGGATAACGGTCTGAAAGTGGAAAGTGAAGACGGTAAAAATAAGGTAAAAGTGGGTGGAAGAATCCAGTATGACGTCGCCAGCGTCTCTTCACCTACGCGCCGCTTTGCCGATCAAGTTTCGTTTGATGAAGGGACCCGGCTTACCGGTTCCGGTGCAGAATTCCGGCGGGCCAGGTTGTATATCGAGGGCGACGTTTACGAAGACATCTTTTTTAAGGCGCAGTATGATTTTGCCGGCGGCTCCACGGCATTCAAGGATGTCTACTTAGGGGTTAAGCATATCCCCTACATCGGGCATATCCGGGTCGGCCAGATGAAGGAACCCTGGTCGCTTGAAGAGCAAACCAGCAGCAATTTCATCACCTTCATGGAAAGAGCCTTGCCGAATGTATTCTCCCAGGAGCGCAAACCGGGGGGCATGGTTTACAACACCGCTTTTAACAAGCGGTTATACTGGGGCACGGGAGTTTTCTTTAACACCATACGAGCCACCAGTGATACCGATGCCGGTGGTGATTCCTACCAAAACTTTCAAAACTGGGACGCCACGGCGCGTCTCGCTGGCACTCCCCTGTATGAGGACAACGGCAAGCATCTGATCCACCTGGGTTTTTCTTACATGCACCAGTTCCGTAACGACAGCACGAACACGAATAACAGCGGTACGCCGACCTCTTTTGCCTTGCGCTACCGGCAGCGCCCGGAGGCGCATATTACCGACGCCCGGACGGTGGACACCGGAGGGAATACCAACGCCCGGACGTTGTTCGCTCGAGGCCGCATTCTGCCGGTCGTCGGCCAGCGCGCCCTGATTGCCACTGAGGGCGTCAACCTGATCAACCCCGAGTTCGCTTTGGTGTGGGGTCCCTTCTCCCTTCAAGGCGAATACGTGCTTTCCGCAGTCGAAGCATCTCGCAGGCTAGCACGTCCCGTAAGAAATACTTTCTTAACCAGCGATAACCCGACTTTCCAAGGCGGCTACGCGTATGTCAGCTACTTTCTCACCGGCGAACACCGAACCTACAAACAATCTGACGCTTGCTTCGACCGAATCAAGCCGAAGCGTAATTTTAATCTGAAAGGAACCGGCTGGGGCGCCTGGGAAGTGGCTTTCCGCTGGTCCTATCTGAACTTGAATAGTAGTGGGGTATATGGCGGCATAGAAAACGATTATACCATCGGTCTGAACTGGTACCTGACCCCCAACACTCGATGGATGTTCAACTATGTGCAAGCCGAAATCACTGATCGCCAGGTCACCCCAAGCACCCAATACGCGGTTCCAACCAGAGCTTACCCGGAAAATTATGCTAACGGGTCAGTTAACGTTGTGGAAACTCGTTTTCAGATTGATTTCTAAAGTCTGAACCCAAAAAACCTATAAGGGCAGAGCCGAAAACTCGGCTTTGCCCTGAACTATCCGTAAGGCTTTCAGCAAGAGGGACTCTTGGCCGAAGAGGTTAATGGAAATGCAGTCGCCGGTGCAGCAAGTGGGGGTATCATTTGCCGAAGAGAACTGGTGACAATGTTCATGGAAAGTCCATTTTATTTCGATATGTCGCTAAGGGAACGGCTTACCCTCGTACAGCAACACGAATGGCGCTGTTCCCATTGCGACCGGCGGACTCACTGTACCGCTACCAAGACGGGCAACATATATTATCAATTAAAGCCGTAAGTTACCTTCAGATCAACTCTGTCTGACCCAGTCTCTTAAAAAAATTTCACCTGATTACTCCACCTCCAAAATAAAATAAACACTTCAGCCGGGAAGGGGAGTCAATGCGCCCGTCTAAGAGGTAAGCGAGCTGACAACGCAGCAGCTTTAAGAATTCAACAAAAAATGCCTTTATGTAAAAAAACTAAGAGATCTATCTTGTTTTGAGCCAAAGCCGTAATTATCCTGTGGACATGCGCCAAGACCCCTTTGGGATAGCTGTATTCTGAGGCCAGATAACGCTAGACGGGACATCCAACCCAAAGACCACTCTCAAAAGGAGGTAGTTTCCTTGAAAACCAAAATTGTCGTATTGACTCTGATCATGGCTTTGATCCCGGTAGGGCTGATTATGGCCCAACCGCAGATGACGATCTACGATACCCTGAAGGCCAATGGCAATTACAATGCCCTGGTGGCTTTGCTCGATAAGGCCAATGTAGCCGAAGTGAAGCAGATGCAGGGGCCCTTCACCATATTTGCTCCCGATGATGCGGCTTTTAACAAAGTGCCCCCGGAAACCTTGAAAAGGATCATGGATGATGAGGCTATCGCGAAGAATGTAGCGTTCTTCCACATAATCCCGGGAAAATACATGGTCAAAGATCTTCCTGAACTTAAAGAATGCAAGACCCTGTGCCCCACCGCGGCTGCCCAGCCGCTCAAATTTACCAAGGTCGGAGTAGACAAGTACATGGTTAACAATGCCAACATCACCAAACCCGACATGATGGCCACCAATGGGGTAATTCAGGGGATCGACATGGTACTGATCCCACCTATGGCTCCGCCAAAGGTTCCGTAATACCTGAACGGGGTAACTTGAGCCCCGAAACCTGTTCCGTCTATCGTTATCTGGCCTCGGAATTTTTGCTGAATTCGTTTGAACGGGCGTCTTAATATCGCTTGACACGGTTGAACGGCTTATAGCGCTTGCCGGAAGTTCTTTCCTTATTATTCCCCTCTCCCCTTGCGGGAGAGGGCTAGAGTGAGGGGGAAGTAATCTCTTTCCCGCTCCCATTAATAACTGAAAATCACGGTCTTGAATTGGGTCAGTAACCACCTTCTTTTGTCCCTTTTCCCCTTGGGGCTGAACATTACCCATAAGTCTATATCTTGTTGGTTCATCTCCTAAAATACCGTCTCCCCCCTGAGGGGAGCATTACACTTTGGGCAATTTAAAAATTGTCCCTGAGCCTTGTCTCTAAAGATTTCCCTCTTATTTTAATCAAAGAGGTATTGCTGATTCGGGCGAGATGGGTCTGACCTTTACGGCTCAAACATTTGCCACCCTCGGGAGGAGGATCATAACTGATGACTACCGTCGCCGACCTGCCGGCACAAGATCCCTTTTGGTTTCGAGAATGTTTTTTGATACCCATGCCCATCGGCACGAAGGTGGTCAATCTCCGGGAATTGCTCCAAGCCCTTCGAGATGTGAGCGACTCGGTAATCTACTACCATCTGGTGCAATCCCGCCTGGCCGTGTCCCAGCCCGCGGTGGAATTTCCCAATGACTTCGCCCTGTGGGCCGCTACGGCCCTGCAGGATATGGCTTTGGCCGAAAAGCTCAGCTCCTTCGACCCCCTGGATTATGAGAATCTGGGTCAGGTACGCCAGGCCATGGTGGATATCATAGAGGAGTATTTATGGGATTTGCCCTTTGTTCCCTGGGCCCGTTCCGGGTTTGAATTCCATTTCTGCGAAGCCTCCACCGTAGTTATCCGTTCCGTGATTTCCGCCAACAGTCTCCAGGATTTTTGCCAGGCCCTCAATAAAGTGGGGTTGGATTCGATGTACTACCATTTCTTCGAGTCCCGCTGGCGTTTGGAAATACCCATGGACGATTTCTCTTACTGGATCGAGACCAATTTCGATTTTCCGGAACTGGTGGCGGCCATTCGGGATATGGATATTTACTTCTACAATCTAAGGGAAATCCGCGCTACGCTTCTGAGCTTAATTCATCAACATCTGGGGGACACCTGTGATCTGCCTAAATGATTTTAAGCCCATCGTAGGTCCCGAGGTGATCGGACAGCTTGAACGCCTGTCAGAGGTTGTGGCCGGTCGCCGGTTTGTCCATATCAACTCCACCCGCACCGGCGGCGGGGTGGCGGAGATTCTGAACCGGGCCGTGCCCCTCCTCAATCAACTGAATATTAAAACCCAGTGGGAAGTGATCCTGGGAGACCCTTTCTTTTATGAGATCACCAAGGCCATGCATAATGCCCTGCAAGGCCATAAAGTCCATTTCACTCAGGCCATGTTCGACCACTACCGGGAGGTCAACATGGAAAATGCCCGCCGGGCTGACTGGGAGGCCGACTTTGTTTTGCTGCACGACCCCCAGCCCGCCTATATGATCGAAAAGCTGCGGCCCCGTGCCAAACACTGGGTCTGGCGATGTCACATCGATGTGTCGCGACCCAACCTCCAGGTTTGGAGATTTTTGCGGAAAGTAGTGAGTCAGTATGACGCCTCGGTCTTTTCCATGTCCCAGTTTGCCCAAAGTCTGCCCCATCCCCAATATCTCATCCGCCCCTCCATTGACCCTTTGAGCGAGAAGAACCGGGAGCTGACCCCCGAGGAAATCCAGGCGGTGTTGGACCGTCTGGGGGTTGAACGGGATAAGCCCATCGTTTTACAAGTCTCACGCTTCGATTCCTTTAAGGACCCCGTAGGGGTTATTCAGGCTTTTCGGATGGTACGGCGGCATACTCCCTGTAAGCTGGTGCTGGCGGGCGGCGAGGCCACCGATGACCCGGAGGGGCCGCGTATCCTTGCCGAGGTACAAGAAGCAGCAAGGGGGGAATCCGACATCCAGATATTACTCTTGCCGGCCGACGCTCATCATGAAGTCAATGCCTTGCAGCGGGCGGCGGACGTGATCGTGCAGAAATCCACCCGAGAGGGTTTTGGCTTAACGGTCACCGAGGCCATGTGGAAGGGTAAACCGGTAATCGGCGGTGCAGTGGGAGGCATCGTCTTGCAGCTTCAGGACTACAATACCGGGTTTCGGGTATATTCCCCGGAAGGGTGCGCCTTTCGCATCCGCTATCTGCTGCATCGCCCAGAAATGGCCAAACGCATGGGGCAACTGGCCCGGGAGTTTGTCCGCAACCACTTTCTCATCACCCGAAACGTGCGCGACTACCTCACCCTGATGATCTTGTTGGATAAACAGGGCAGCCGCCTCATAGAATTATGATTCGGCTGTGGCAGGGCGGCGCGGTCCCGGCAGGCGGGTACCCGTGGTATTCTAAGGGAGTGGGGAGGTTCCTTTAACCCTGACGCCGCGCTCATTAATTCTCTTCGTCCGGAGAGAAGAGGAGACCTGATGGAAAGGTACATTTGCATTCACGGCCATTTTTACCAGCCACCCCGGGAAAACCCCTGGATAGAAGCCATCGAGGTCCAGGACTCGGCTTACCCTTACCATGATTGGAATGAGCGCATTAATGCGGAGTGTTACGCTCCCAATACAGTCTCACGCCTACTGGACGGCGAAGGCCGGATTTTAAACCTGCCCAACAATTATGCCAAGATCAGCTTCAACTTCGGGCCCACCCTGCTGGCTTGGATGGAGCAAAAGTCGCCGGAAACCTATGAGGCCATCCTAACCGCGGACCGCACGAGCCAGAAGAATTTCTCGGGCCACGGCTCGGCGCTGGCCCAAGCCTATAATCATATGATTATGCCTCTGGCCAACCGCCGGGACAAATATACCCAGGTAATATGGGGGCTACGGGACTTTGAGTTTCGCTTCGGCCGGTTACCGGAAGGGATGTGGCTGCCGGAAACCGCGGTGGATTTGGAGACTCTGGATATTATGGCGGAGTTGGGGATTCGATTTACCGTCCTTGCCCCCGGCCAGGCCAAGCAGGTGCGTCCCCTGGGCCAGGAAGAGTGGGAGGATGTGAGTGAGGGACGAATCGATCCCACCAGGGCCTACACCCTCAATCTAACCTCAGGCCGACAGATCAGCCTCTTTTTCTATGACGGGCCCATCTCCCGGGCCGTGGCTTTTGAAGACCTGCTCAGCCGGGGGGAAAATTTGGCAGAGCGGCTGACCGGCGCCTTTTTCAAAGAGCGGCAGTGGTCTCAACTGGTGCACATTGCCACCGATGGCGAAACCTACGGACACCACCATCGGTTTGGCGACATGGCTCTGACTTATGCCATGCAGTACATTGAGGAGAATAACCTGGCCCATCTGACCAACTACGGGGAGTACCTTGAAAAATCCCCCCCGACCCATGAGGCGGAAATCTTTGAGAACACCTCCTGGAGTTGCAGCCACGGGGTGGAAAGATGGAAGCAAGACTGCGGTTGCAACAGCGGCGGTCATTCCGGCTGGAACCAGGGCTGGCGCGCTCCCTTGCGGGAGGCCCTGGATTGGCTGCGGGATACGCTGGCGCCCCTCTTTGAAGAGAAGGGCGGACAGTATCTAAAAGACCCCTGGGCCGCCAGGGATGATTATATCAAGGTCATCCTCAGCCGAACCCCTGAGAATATCGAGCGCTTTCTGGCTCAACATGCCCTAAGGCCTCTGACCGACGAAGAAAAGGTGACGGTATTTAAACTTCTGGAGGTTCAACGGGAGGCCATGCTCATGTATACGAGCTGCGGCTGGTTTTTCGATGAGCTCTCAGGCATCGAAACGGTGCAGGTCCTGCTCTATGCCGGCAGCGCCATCCGGTTGGCGGAAGATATCGACGTCGAAGCACTGGAAACCGGCTTTCTGGAACGGCTGGAACTGGCCAAGAGCAACATCCCCGAGAATGGCGATGGGCGCTTGATCTACGAAAAGTTCGTCAGGCCGTCCATGCTGGATCTGGAAAAGGTGGCCGCCCATTATGCGATAAGCTCCCTCTTCAAGGAATACCCCCAGCAAACCGGGATTTATTGTTATTTCGTCGAACAGGAAGACTACCATTTCTCCGAGGTAGGGGTCACCAAACTGTCGTTGGGGCGGGTGCGGATTACCTCGGATATCACCAAGGAAACTGCTACCCTGAATTTCGGCGCCTTGCATTTCGGTGATCAAAACCTCAGTGCCGGGGTGCAAAAGTTTCAGAGCCAGGAAGCCTATGAGGCCATGGTGCAAGAAGTGACCGAAGGCTTTGCTACCGGCGATTCCCCCGAAACCATCCGGCGGCTGGACCGGCACTTCGGGGCCTCCACTTACTCCTTCAAGTCCCTCTTCCGGGATGAGCAGCGTCGGGTGCTGAACCAAGTCTTGGAATCGAGCCTGGAGGAAACACGGTTCGTTTATGGCAAGAGGTACAGTAACCATGTGTCCTTCATGCGTTTTCTCACCGAATTGGGCATCCCCCTGCCCCAGCCTTTCCCTTGCAATGCGGAATTTGTTTTGAATTCAAATTTGCGCCTGGCCTTCGAACAACCAGAAATAGATCCAGAGGACATCCAAAAACTTCTCGAACAGGCATCTGCTCTGCAAGTAAAGCTCGATGGGGTAAGCCTGGAGTACGCCTTGAGGCAAACCCTGGAGCGTTTGATGGCCGTGTTCAAGGAGACCAGTGAGTTCAATTTGCTCAAGCAACTGGAGGCCGCGGTGAGAATCGCCCGAGCCTTGCCCTTCGAGGTAAATTTTTGGAAGGTGCAGAATATTTACTATGAGATGCTTAACACCGTCTTTCCCGAATGGCGCTGGAAGGCCGAACACGGCGAGACGGAAGCTCACGACAGGGTGGAAACTTTCCTGCAATTGGGGCGGGAGCTCTCCATAAAAGTCGATTAGAACATGGCGTTGCCCAAGAGAAAAAATGACCAGTTTTAAGATTCCCGGAGCCACCTACCGGCTGCAATTCAACCGCACCTTCAAATTTTCGGCGGCGGCGGCCCTGGTGCCATATTTGCACGAGTTGGGCATTACCGAGCTCTATGCTTCTCCCCTCCTGCAGGCCCGCCGCGGCAGCCTCCATGGGTACTCGGTAACTAATCCTATGGAGCTTAATCCGGAACTCGGCACTCGCCGGGCCTTTGACCTTCTGGCACGAAAACTGAAAACCCGCGGGATGGGCCTGTTATTTGATATCGTCCCCAATCACATGGCCTTGAGCCACGATAATCCATGGTGGATGGAGGTCCTGGAAAACGGGCCGATTTCGCCATATGCCATCTTTTTCGACATCGATTGGCATCCCCCGAACCGTATCCTGGAGGGGAGACTGCTGCTGCCCATCCTGGGCCGGCCTTACGGCCAGGCCCTGGAAAACCAGGAACTCAAACTGACCTTGGAGTCGGGTGGGTTTTTCATCAATTACTACGAGCATAAATTCCCCCTGGACCCCAAAACCTATCCCCAGATCTTGGCCCCAGGGCTTGCGCAACTGACTCAAGAATTGGGCGAAGAGAGTCCGGTAATCATCGCGCTCACGGTGATTATCAGCCTGATCGCCAGCCTGCCGGCCCGCACCCTCCTGAGCCCCAAAAAGGCCAAGGAACGGCAGCGGGAGAAGGAGATTATCAAGAAAAATCTTTGGCTGCTCTATCAGGGGACGGCGGAGACGAAGAAATTTTTGGATGAAACCATCAGGAGGTTTAACGGCGCCAAAGGAGAAGCGGAGACGTTTGACTCCTTGGACCGGCTCCTGCAACATCAGCCGTACCGGCTGGCTTTCTGGCGGGTAGGCCTGGAGTTGATCAATTATCGGCGGTTTTTCAGTATCAATGATTTGATCGGCATCCGCATTCAAGACCCCAGGGTATTTGATGCCTTCAAACATGGCCTCCTCTTCAAGCTCGTGGACGAAGGCAAGATCTCGGGGCTGCGGGTGGACCATATCGATGGCCTCTACGATCCCCTGGAGTATCTCCAGCGCTTGCAAGCCTGTTTCGCTCCTGGGGATCCAGGCGTTCCCGGCTCCTCGCAATTTTATATCACCGTGGAGAAGATCCTGGCGCCTGGGGAAACGTTGCCTCCGGAATGGCCGGTGGCCGGGACCACTGGCTATGATTTCCTCAACCTGGTGAACGGGGTCTTCATAGAACAAGAGGGCCTCCAGGAACTGCAGAAAATATACGCCGGATTCCTTAATGATCCGATCAACTTGATCGATCTGACTCTGGACAAGAAAAAGCTTGTCATGAATTCCTTCTTCGGCGGGGAAGTTGAGAGCTTCGTCCACTATCTGAGCCTGTTGGCCGACCAGGATTGGCATGCTCGAGACATTTCCCGGGGGGACCTGCGGGAGGCCTTGGTGGAAGTGATGGCAGCGCTGCCCATCTATCGCACCTACATCCGCAGTCTTGAGGTCGCGCCCCTGGATTTGGCCTACCTGGACAAAACCTGTCAAGAAGTTCGCCGGCGCAGCCCTTATCTCAACCAGTTGGCCCTGAATTTCCTGGAACGGGTGCTGCGGCTTGATGTTCCTGCCTATCTGGGCAGCGAACAGAAGGCGGAATGGCTAAATTTCGTGATGCGGTGGCAACAATTTACCGGGCCGATCATGGCCAAGGGCTGGGAAGATACGGTCCTGTATATTTATAATCCCCTGATATCACTCAACGAAGTGGGAGGGTGTTTCAGCGCGATTCCGGCCGAGGACTTTCATCAGTTAAACCAGCAAAGGCAGGAGTCCTGCCCCTTTACCATGAATGCCACCTCAACCCATGACACGAAAAGAAGTGAAGATGTGCGGGCCCGCCTCAATGTCCTTGCCGAGATTCCCGAGGATTGGGAAGAGCACCTGAAGCGGTGGGGCGACCTGAACCGGTCTAAGAAGGTCGCGGTTAATGGAGTCCTGGCGCCGGACCAAAATCAGGAGGTCCTGCTCTATCAAACCATGCTGGGGGCCTGGCCGCTTGACCCGGCTGAGGTTCCAGCGTTTAAGGAGCGGCTCCAGCGCTACATGATTAAAGCCGCGCGCGAAGCCATGGTGCACACCCGGTGGATTTCACCCCAGGTTGAACATGAAAAGGCTTTGCTGGCCTTTGTGGACCACATCCTGGATGAGGCCGAAAATCGAGAGTTCTTAGCGGATTTCAGAAACTTACAAGCGCGGCTCGCTTACTATGGAGCCATGAACTCTTTATCGCAAGTGCTGCTCAAGATCGCGGCGCCCGGGGTCCCGGATTTCTATCAAGGAACGGAACTTTGGGATTTTAGTTTGGTTGATCCGGACAATCGGCGTCCGGTGGACTTCGATAAAAGGGTTCGGTTCCTGAAGGATCTAAAACTGCAAGAAAGAAAAAAGGGGTCGGCCCTGGTCTGCAAGTTAATCAGCCGCTGGGCAGATGGGCGCATCAAGCTATATATCACCTACAAGGCCCTGAATTTTCGCAAGGATAACCCAGACCTTTTCCTGCAAGGAGATTATTCCCCCCTGGCGGCAGAGGGGGACCGGGAGAAAAATATACTGGCCTTGGCTCGCAGACAAGAGAACAATTGGGCGCTGGCCGTGGCGGCCAGATTCTTGACGAAAATTGTCCAACCTGGTCAGCCTGCCATAGGTCGAGAAGTGTGGGGTGAAAGTGTTCTGAGGTTGCCGCCTAACGCGCCGGTTCGATGGATTGACATCTTGACCGGCGTAGAGCATCGCGCCATCGAATCCGGGCAATCTTTAACTCTTCCCCTCCAGAGAATATTCCGACACCTACCCGTGGCTTTCCTTTCGAACTCAAAGTAATCCTAGCATTTTTCAGCATGTCCTATGAGATCCAGCCCTAGAGAATGATCTGTTTGAAAAGAAAGCCAAAGGGGGGACTTTTACCCCAATACGGTTCACTTAAGGTGTCCATACTTTGGGGGGAACAGGTTCTTTCAAGGGTTTTGGCGGGTAGTGCCCGTCCTCTTTACGGCTCAGTCCTTGGCGGCTTTCAGGCGTTCGGCGACGCTGGGGAAGTAATCCATTTTGGTGTGGGGCAGGAACAGGGCGGCGATGTACTGGTCCATGAAACCGGGGGTTTCGGAGAGCTCGAAATTGGTCATCATATCGGCCACGCGGCGTTCCTCTTCCAACATGTCTCGGGAGAAGGCCAGCAGCGAGGCGCCCTGGAGGGAGGCGTTGCCCACGAACTGATAATTTTCCCGGGGTAGATCGGGCAGCAGACCGATGGTGATGGCGTTATCGATGTTGATGAAGTTGCCGAAGGCCCCAGCCAGGATCACCTGCTCCAGGTCTTGGAGCTTGAGCCCGACGTTTTCCAGCAGGGTGACGTAACCCGCAAACATAGCCCCTTTGGCCCGCATCAGGTTGTCGATATCGGCCTCGCTCAGGGTAATATCCTCCCCGCTCTGGGTGTCGGGGGCCATGGCCAGGACGTATTCCTTTCCTTCATTGCCCTCGCGAATCCGAGACGTGTTCAAGTCATCCCGGAACTTGCCGTTGGGCGAGATCATGTCAGCCTCCATCATGGCCGCCAGGATGTTGATCAAGCCGGAGCCGCAGATGCCCTTGGGTTTCACCATGTCGATGGTCAGGAGCATGGGCTCGCAGGTTTGGGGATTGATGCTGACTTCCTCGATGGCGCCGGCGGTGGCCCGCATCCCGTACTTGATGCCGCCGCCTTCGAAGGCCGGTCCGGCCGAGCAGGCCGCGCAGGCCAGCCACTGCTGGTTGCCGATGACGATTTCGCCGTTGGTGCCGATGTCGATAAAGAGAGTCAGCTTGGGATCTTTGTAGAGACCCGAGGCCAGAACCCCGGCCACAATGTCGCCCCCCACGTAACTGGACACGGAACTCACTGAATAGATGAAGACGTGGTCCGGCAGCTCCAGACCCAGGTCCCGGGCCCGGACCGGCGGAGTGTGGCAGGCAGTGGGAATATAAGGGGACAGGCGGATATACTTGGGGTCGATGCCGTAGAACAGATGGGTCATGGTGGTATTGGCGGCCACGGTGAGGTGGGAAATCTCCGCCACCGGCAGCTTATGCTTTTTCAGGAGCCGGTGCATCACCTGGTTGATGGTGGCGACCACGGAGCGTTGGAGCTTTTGCAGCCCTTGCTCTTTCTGGCTGAAGACCATGCGGGTGATGACGTCGTCGCCATAACTCATCTGGGAGTTGTAATCCGCGGCGTGGCCGACTATGGTGCCCGCGGCCAGGTCCAGGAGTTGGACCCAGACGGTGGTGGTGCCGATATCTATGGCGAGGGCGTAATGCCGCTGGGTGGTGTCCCCGGCTTCCAGGTCCACAATCCGGGGGTAACGGGAGCGCCGCTGGGCAAAGTCCAGGGTGGCGGTGACCCGGAAGTTGTCCTCCCGCATCACCTTGGCCAGCTTGCGCAGCATGAAGAAATCGTGGGCCAGGTTATCCAGGCCGTGGGTGCGCGCCAGACCCAGCTCCAGCCGGCTTAAATCACAGGCATTGTCCGCCAGGGAAGGCGGCGGCAGCTCGACGAATTTCTTTTGAAACGCAGGGTTATAGAGCCCCTCAGACTTCAAGGCCGCGAGGTCAATGGGGCTGGAGCGCAAACCGATGCCGGCCCGGCGGCGGGTCAGGGTACGCCGGTCCAGCAGGGACTCCGGCGGGATGCGAATGACCACATCGGCATTAACCCAGCTCTGGCAGGCCTGGCGGTAGCCCAGGTCCCAATCTTCGTTGCTGATCAGCCCGGAGCGGGTGCTCTCCAAATCGCCCGATTCCAGCAAGACCCGGCACTTACCGCAGACGCCTTCGCCGCCGCAGGAGGCGTTAATGTGGACGCCGGCCTGCAATGCAACCCGCAGCAGGTTCTCGCCGTCCGGCACCTCGATAGTAATCTCATATGGTTTGAAGGTGATGTGCTTACTCATGCGACCCTGAGAGGAGAAGAGTTGAGTTGACTCCGGGGACTCTGTAGAGTTGGCGGCATTCTATCATAAGGAGGTGGCAAAAAAAATGTTAAATTATAAGAAGATGTTGGATCAGAAGGGTGTACTCTCTGCGTTCTCAGCGCCTCTGCGGTGAAAAATGATTAACCGCAGAGACGCTGAGAGCGCAGAGAAAAGCAGATATGGAGGGAAATTCATGGCCGCGGCTCGCAGGGGGAGATGGTTGCGTGAGCTTTATCAACGTTTATGGGAGGTTTGGGGAGCCCAGGGCTGGTGGCCCGGAGATACGCCCTTTGAAGTGGCGGTGGGCGCGATCCTGACCCAGAACACCAACTGGAACAACGTAGCCCTGGCCATAGCGGCGCTTAAAGAGCAGCAGGTGCTGGAACCACAAGCCTTGTACGACCTGCCGGAACCGGAGTTGGCCCGGCTCATCCGGCCGGCGGGTTATTACAATGTAAAAGCCAAACGGCTCAGGAACTTCCTTAATTTTTTGGCGAACCATTACCAAAATTCCATGGCGGTGATGGCTGCCGATAACCTGGAGAACTTGCGTCAGGGGCTCCTGGCCGTTAAGGGGATCGGTCCAGAGACCGCGGATAGCATACTTCTCTATGCCCTGGATAAACCCACGTTTGTCGTTGATGCCTATACTTTTCGCATTTTAAATCGCCATAACCTCATTCCCGAGACCTACACTTATGAAGAATTGCGGCAATCGTTCATGGAGCATCTGCCGTTCCAGGTCACTCTGTACCAGGAATATCACGCCTTACTGGTGCGTCTGGGGAAGGTGTGGTGCCGTCCTAAACCGCAGTGTGATTCCTGCCCGGTGCAGGGCTGGCCGGAGGAGTAAAACTTGCTCATTTTTTGGTACAGGAGTTGCAACATAAAATGGGCAAGGAAGAAATATTATGGCAAATGTAGGCAAAGAAGAACAGTTTCCTATCTGGCTGCCCGAGTCTCTCCCGGAAGAGATTGTGGCTGAAAGTTTTTTTGAACTCTTGAATACCGATGCGGATGGTGAAGCTGGCTCCCGCCCGGAAGATCCCAACTTCGGCTTTGTTGTACGGGACTGGTTCGGACCTTTCTTGTTAAGCCCGCCGACTCGCTTTCTGAGGGGACAATGTTAGCTCGACGCTTATTGAGAGTAAGGGAAGGGCCGTTCTCTCATCTGATCTGAGGAGTGATACCTATCACCGCCGTGAAATTTTATTCCCGCCGCGCAATTTTCCCCATATTCCGTCCGATGATGTTAATATAAGCGCACACGCCCAATACCTCTTTACATTCATATTTATGAACTTTTTAACGGGATTCGTTCAGAGAAATGGACATTATCGCACTGGAGCAGCATCCTCAGGACGCCTTGATTGAGCGTCTCAGGCGGGTTCCCCTCCTGGAAAGAACAGATGTCTTGATTTATTCGCAGGCTTTGATCAGCCTGGAGAAGATTCACACCAAGTGCCTCCACCCCCCACAGAATTATATCTGGCTGCAGGAATTGCGTAAGACTCAGGAATTGCGCTGGAGTCTGACGGCCTGGGGGGTAGACCTGTTTCGCCTGGACGGTTATGTCACCTACACGGTGCGGCAGGACGATGGGGAGGAGGCGATTTACGATCTCTACCCTCCCATCGTCGAAGAGTCCTTCGAAGCGGACGGCACGGTGGCCTTGCTCATCAACGACGGTATGCATCGGCTCTATCTGGCCCGGCTGGAGTGGGTGGTGCCGCAGGTGACCTTTGTGCGCGGCATCCCCAAGGAATATCCGTATTACGCCTTTCCCCGTCCCGGAGGTTGGGAGGGTCTGGATCTTTTGGCCGAGAACCCCGATCCCCAGGGCTATCTGAAGAAGTGTCACCGGATCCGGCAAAACAAAAGCCTCTATCGGGATTTTCAGGCGGTGTTCCATAACGTGGGCCGCTCCAGGAGCCGTCTCCTGAAGAAATAGGGGTTGGCCGCCGCGAAAATGTGGCGCCGCCGCCCTCGGCGGCGTACGGGTCCGGGAACCCGTTTACCAATGCCGTTGCTACCCCGGTCTGTCGGTCTCTTTAACTCTTCGTTGCTCCCTGGCCATCCGGTGACTACGAACTCTAGGTTGTGGAGGTATGTATGAGTTTGGTCCTGTTAGGTATATTAATTGCCCTGGCCCTGGTGGTGCTGGGGCGCAACGTGCCGCAACTCCAGAAGTACCCGCAAATCCGGTACTTCCTGGCTATCGTCGTCCTTGCGGCCACGGTGGCTGTTTCCACGGCTAAGATAGTGCCCCCGGGGAACGTCGGGGTGCTGGTGCTCTTGGGGAAAGTGTACGGCACTATCCCTGAGGGGGTGCATCTGGTCAACCCCCTGGCTTCCATGGAACTGATGAGTGTGCGCACCAAGGAAGTCTTCGAACACGCCGAGGCGCCCTCCAAAGAAGGGCTCAACGTTGCTCTGGAGGTCTCCTGCCTCTATCACCTGAAATCGTCCGAGGCGGCCAATGTGTACCGGCAGGTGGGACCCAACTATGAGGAGGTAGTGGTGAAGCCGCAGTTCCGGTCAGCCATCCGGGGCATTACCGTCAGTCACGAGGCCAAGGACCTGTATACCTCCAGCCGGGAGCTGATCTCTACCGAAATCTTCCAAGACCTGGAAGCGAACCTGGGTAAACGGGGGATAGTCGTGGAGACCATCCTGCTGCGTAAAGTCGATTTGCCCAAGTTAGTGGTGGAAGCCATCAACTCCAAGCTGGCCGCGGACCAGCAAGCCCAGCAGATGCATTTCGTGCTGGCCAAGGAACGGCAGGAAGCGGAGCGCAAACGTATCGAGGCCCAGGGCATTCAGGATTTCCAGAGGATCATTTCGCAGGGACTGTCCGAGCAACTGCTGCGCTGGAAGGGCATCGAAACCACTCGGGCCCTGGCCGAGTCCAATAACAGTAAGCTGGTCATCGTGGGTGGCAAAGACGGCCTGCCGTTGATTTTGAATACGGAGTCGGCTGGAGGTTCTTCGGGAAAATGATTGACAACCATAATTTCAAGCACTATCTAAAAGCAATGGTATGCCATTTCACTTCCCGCCGGTGCTGGCTGGTCCTGGCGGCTCTCTTGTCCCTGGCGTTAATCCCTGCTGTGGTTTGGGCCGGGGCGGTGGTTGCTGCCAATGCCGGCCATGGCGGCGAGGAGCTTGACCTGAACCCCCTGCTGACCGTTGGTAAAACCAACCTGATTGATTTCTACAGCCCTTTTTGCCCGCCATGCGTGCAAATGGCCCCGGTTTTGGAACGACTGGCGGAAAAGCGTCCGGATTTAGCCATTCATAAAGTCAACATCAACCGTCCGGACGTGAGGAGTATTGACTGGAGCTCGCCGCTTGCGAAGCAGTATAAAATCCGCCAGGTGCCGTATTTCATGATATTCAGTCCCCAGGGGAAACTCGTGGCCCAAGGCCCAGGCGCAGTTGAACAACTGAAAAGCTGGCTTAAGGAAGCCGGGCTGATGAAGTGAGGGCAGAATTCCGGGTAGGGGGTGGGGTGGTTTTCAGTATCTTCTCCGACCGGATGTTGGTAAGATAATATTTTAACGCAGTTATGAAGTAATCAGGGTGTAAGGCTCAAGAGCCAGGAGCCTAACGCCCCCATTCCATAAGGTGAGGAGGAGAAGGGCATGACGTTGTCAGGCTGGCGCCGCTTGGCGGCGATAGTGCTCTTACTGGTTTTTTATATGGGCTGCACGTTGCCTTCAACGCCCCAGACTTCCGCGTTGACGGTTACGGCCGCTCAGAACACCTTGGATAATTGGAACCCCAGTTATTGCAAGGTGGCGGAATTTTACGGGTTCTATAAAGCGGGGGAAAACGACCCCAACCAGGTGGCCTATGTACTCATTGCCAACCCCAGTGATAAGGGCCAAAAGCCTGTGGTCTATGCGGCCCGGTTTCAATTGCTCACCGTGCCCGGGGATAAGCAACAGTGGTTTCTGGTCAGCTTAACGACGCACAGCTCGGGGCTTAGCCGCCGGCAAGGGTGGGATAACCTGATGATCCCGGTGAAGGAAGGGGCCCCGGCCGCGACCAAATAATACAAAAATGCGTTCAAACAGGTAATTGAGTAACCGCAGGCTTTACCGTGAAAAGCCAAATCCCCCTACTAAATCCCCTTTTTCAAAGGGGGACTTTTTATCCCCGTCCCTTAAGGCTAGCCGGTTTCGGACACGTTGGTTCAGTCAACGTCTAACTTCTTTGAAATTATCTTTATGAGCCCAACTCGGTATTAGGGGTACTTTATAGCGCTTGCCAAAAGTTTTTTCCTCTAATAACCCTCTCCCCTGTGGGAGAGGGTAGGGTGAGGGGTTAATAAGAAAAAACTTTTGAGCTTCTTGCAAAATTGCCGGACATTATGGAATCGCAGAATTCAGCCTATATGAGCACAGGCTGGAAAGCCTGTGCTACCGGGGAATTTTTAAATACCCATATAAAGTTTCGGCCGCAAAGAGACTTTTGCAAGAGGCTCTTTTGGCAATGAGTATAATCCTGCCTGTGGGTTCAAAGCACAACTTTCCCCAACTTCCCTAAAATATTCCCGCGGTCTGACAGTACCAATCTGGATTTAAGGGGGAGTCACGGCGCCCATATCGGTCAAGAGGCGCCTGGCTTCCTGGTGATCTTCCTCCAGGTCCTGGGGCTTCACGGAGTATTGGGTGCATTTGAGCACCAGTTCCAATTGCTGCTGCGCCAAAGAGCGGTAATGAAGGCCGTAGAGGGTCTGGGCCAGATAAAGGTGGTTGGTGCTGTTGTCGGGGGCCAGCTTAACTGCGGCCTGGAGGTGATGCAGGGATTTTTGCAGATCGCCCACAGACATGGGCCAGGCGGGGGCTTCGAAATAAATACGGCCCAGCACCCGGTGGGCTCCGGCCTGGTCGTAGGTTTCACTCAGAGCCAGGGAGCGCTCAAGGTTTTCGATGATCTTGGGCAGGAGCCGGCGTCCCACCATATAGCCGCAGGCATCGGCTTCGCCGCAGAGGTTGAGGGCCAGCCAATAATGGCCTTCGGTCCGTTTGGGATCTTCACGGTTGAGCATGGCCGCGTACATCTGCCCCTTACGGTAGTAACCCTCCCGCTGCTTTTTGGGGGCCAGGTCTCCTAAAATAAAGCTGGTCCGAGCCAGTTTTGCCAGGACCAGCGCTCGGGGAGCCGATGCCGAAGAGAGCATCCTCTCATACATGTTCAGGGCTTTCTCGGCCTGGGATGGGTCCAAGGTGGGACCTTGGAGGAGGGCGTCCGCGGCGGCCATCCCCGCGTCCGGCGTCCCGGCGTTTCCTCCGGCGGTCGCCATAAGGAGGGCGAGGGCGAGGCACCCCAGGATTTTTAAGCAGCAAATTCGTTTCATATTAGGTCCAGATAGGTAATTTCATGCTACGGTGAAAGCACAAACCAATCTCACTGACCAATATAAGTACGCAGGCCCCGTCTGCCAACCCTGGAAGGTCAGGCAGAGGAGAAAATCATTTTTTTCTGCCGGCCCTCCATGGAGGTTTCCGCATAATCCTTGCCCGGCCGCCTTTTCTGTGATAGAGGATTGTGGTAACCAAGGCGCGGTTGCAGGAGGAAGTATGGCTGGCATGAATAAAGTTATTCTGGTGGGGAATCTGGGGGCCGACCCGGAGGTGCGCTATACCGCCGGCGGCACCGCGGTGTGCAAGTTCTCCCTGGCCACCAGCCGGAGATTCACCGGCAAGGATGGACAGAAGCAGGAAAAGACCGAGTGGCACCGCATCGTGACCTGGTCAAAGCTGGCGGAGATCTGCGGCCAGTACCTCTCCAAGGGCAAACAAGTGGTGATCGAAGGCCGGATTGAGTATGGGTCCTACGAAAAGGATGGTGTGAAGCACTACACCACCGACATTGTCGCCGAAAATATGACGATGTTGGGAAGCCCTCCTGGCCAAGGTAATCGTGGTCAAGAGCCGGAGTCGCCCTTTGGCCCACCGGAAGGCGGCATGCCTGAGGATGATATTCCTTTTTAGGTTTCAGGATACGAAGGGGGCTAGAAGTCTCGGAGCTTCCGAATCTAGAGAGGAGAGCTGACCTTTTTGCGACCAAGCCGGCGCCATCTGCGGGAAAAGATTGTCACCTTGCTGAAAGACGGAAATTTCCCGGGCCTGCAGGAACTGGCGGGCCAGGATTCCGGGGTGGCGGCCATCCTGATGCAGTTTTTCTACGACCCGGGTGACCTCCTGCATTGGCGGGCTCTGGAGGGATTGGGATATGTGGCCGGCTCCAACCCGGCGCAGGTCGGCAAACTCATCAATCGGCTCATCTACCTGCTCAATGAGGATTCGGGCAGTAACGGCTGGGGGGCCGCGGCTGCTTTGGGAGAGATCGGCCGCCACCAGATTTCGTTAGTGAAAGAGATCATCCCCATGTTCGTCGGGTTCCTGGAGGAGGAGTTCTCCCAAGAACCCATGCTCTGGGGGGTGGGTCGTTTGGCCGAGGTGCATCCGGAACTTCTCGAAGAAGTTTTGCCCGTGATTGTGCCTTTTCTCACAAACCCCGAGGCACAAAAGCGAGCCCTGGCCGCCTGGGGTCTCGGTAAAGCGCGGTATCACCCGGCGGCCGACGCCATCCGGGCGCTTTTAGAAGACGACCAGCCGGTTCAGCTTTACGACCACGAGGGTCTGTTTCAGACCAGCGTGGGCCGGATGGCCCAAGAAGCCCTGGCGAATCTGGCTTGATTTGGGAGTGCCAAGTTTGACAATTATCTGGGCCAACGCCCCAGATTAAACTTGAATAAGAAAGGAAGGCTTAAATGTTCTTACTTATTGTGGTTTTTGCCATCGGCGTATTTGTAGGCTATAAATACCCCCAACAAGTGGAGCAGGTTGTTCAGATGGCCAAGAAAACTTTTGGCGATCTGAAGGAAAAGATTTCCAAAAAGAATCCGTAAGGCAGATTCCGGTCTACCCGTATAGGGAACAAGGGTACCGGGTTGCTCTAAGTGCGGTCCGAGGGCTTCCCCGGTAATCTCACGGTCGCAGGTTCTGGACACGGTTGGGGTATCGGCGGAGCTTGCCGGATCGGGGTTGCCGCGCCCTCTTCAGGCTCGCAGGGCGATGACGGCCCCTTGACGGCCGGTAACCTTGTCCCGGCGGTAGGAGAAAAACTCGCCGGCCCCGCAGCGGGTGCAGAGCCGCGCCAGGTCAAGGCGTTCCGGTCGCAGTCCGGCTGCCGTCAGTTGATCTACGGTGATCTGCCATAGGTCAAAGTATGTGGGCCGCACCTGGTAGCCCCACAGGGTTTCGGGAAACTCCTGCCGGAAGTTGCGGAACTCGGCGCAGCAGGGCCCCAGGCTGGGTCCCACCGCGGCGTAGAGGGCCCGCGGTTGCGACCCGAACGTGGTCTGCAGCAACGCCACGGTTTCGCCCAGAATATTGTGGACGTGCCCGCGCCAGCCGCAGTGGACGTTGGCTACAACCCGGTTGACCGGATCATAGAGCATGACGGCCTGGCAGTCGGCCTGTTTGATGACCAGACCCAAGCCGGGTACGGTGGTGACCAGGATGTCCACCTCCGGTATGTCTTCCCCCTGGCCCTGGTCGGCCGAGGTGATCACTGCCGCGTGGTTGCCATGCACCTGCGCGGCGCTGGCCAAACTCTTTAGCCCCAACGCCTGCTCCATGCGGCGCTGGTTTTCGCCCACCAGATCGCAAAGGTCCCCCACTGCCGGGCTCACATTAAGACTGTCATACGCTCCGGTGCTGACGCCCCCTTGCCGGGTGAAAAAACCGTGCACCACTGCCGGCAGTGCGGCCAGCACGGGGCTGCGGTAAGATTTAGGCTCGCCGGCTGTCTGCCATTCCGCCATCCACACCCTCCTCAAGGCTGCTTTCTTCTCGTTCCCAAGCTCCAGCTTGGGAATGTAAATTTCCGGCGAAGCTCTGCTTCGCCACCTTATCGTCTAATAATTAGAGGCTGCTTTCAACTAACCTGGCCTTCCTTCCCGCCCCTTTATCCAGGCTACCGGCAAAAGGTTGCCCGGATGTGAGGGCTTGGTTTCCGGAAGGATAATTCGGCCCCGCTCCCAGATTACGCCGCCCGTATTCCCGTGACTTCACGTATAATATACAAAGGTGGGGAAAAATCCCATTCTTACAAGATTAATTTGTCAGGAGGGCATGGCGCGTGGCGGCAAAGAGCTTGTTGATCGTGCAGCACATGGACTGGGAGGGCCCTGGACAGCATCTGTTGGCGGCGCTTTTGGAGGCGGAGGTTAACTTCCAGGTGACGAAAGCCTGGGAAGAACCTTTGCCGTCCCTGGACCCCTTTGACGGCATGATCGTTTTGGGAGGGTCTCCCAATGTGGATGAGGAAAAGCAGTTTCCCTACCTCATACCATTAAAGGCCCGTATTCGGGAAGTGATCGCGGCGGGAAAGGCTTACCTGGGGTTTTGCCTGGGTCACCAACTTCTGGGGAACGTGCTGGGGTGCCGGGTCGGCCCTTTGCCGCAAAAATCCGTGGGTTTCATCACCGGGGAGCTGACCTCCGCGGGGCTGGCGCATCCGGCTTTTCAGGGATTGCCGCCTAAGCTCAACCTGTTCAAGTGGCATGGCCAGGGAGTGTTGCCGCCCTTGCCCGCGGACCTCAGCCTCCTGGCCCGGTCGGAGGGGGCGCCGGTGGAGGCCTTGGGATTAATTGATAATCCCCGGATACTGGGACTCCAGTTTGACAATCATGCCGCCGCAATGGATGTGGCCACCTGGCTCAAGCATGATGGCGACTGGGCCCTGAGCGGCTCGGGCGCCGACCCGGAAACCATGATCACCACCGCCGTAGCCCAGGAAGCGGCCATGGGCCGGGAGTTTCACCATTTCATGAAAAATTTCTTTCGTTTGATCTGGGGCTCATAAGCTGTCCATGACCGGCCGGCGGTTTTGCCATGGGGGTGCGCGCCATGGAGATCATACGCGGTTGGCATGAAACTTGAAATCGTATTTAAGAAAACGGACAAAGGGTGGCCCCATGAAGAAACGCAATAAGCGCACTGACATTCTGGCCCACATGGAGTTGGCCCCTATCACGGAGCAAATCCTGGCCCAAATGGGCCAGGAAGGGGCCGATATCCGTAGACGTTTAACGGTTTTTTACCGCCAGCGGGCTAGCAAAGATCATTGCCGCATTGAGGAATGTCTGGGGCACTCTTCGTGAGTCCTGGAGGCGCAGGGTGAGAGTTTGAAGGCCTCAAGGAGATTTTAGAATTCCTCCGGAGCCAACACTTTTGGGTGAGGTATGGGTATTGGGGCATAGTAAGTCTATACTTTGCTCGGTTGATATAGGCCCTGGTAGTTGATCCGACTTATCGCCACCGTGGACTTTTCTCAAGATCGGCAGAGTGATGAGAAATAGGCTTTAATACCTGCCTGTTTAATTTGCTCGCCGCTAGAACTATGGAATTTAAACCATGGAGTACTTTCCATACCTGACGCTAATTGGCGGCTGTGATTCTTTCACTGTGATTGCCTTCGACCTTGAAATAAGAGAACGCGTAATTTGTGGCTATCAAGATAGCCGGTCAGAGCCCATTGATATGAGAATCGTTACGCTTAAGATTAGATGAAAATTTGCCATCTCCCCCAGAGGTGAGCACCTTTGCTTGACGGGCATGGCGGAGGTGATTATAGTGGGAACACGTGGGGGAGAAATTTCATGGCTTGGTTGCACCTGGTACTGGTTTTGGGGATATTGACGGTGGGCTGCGAGCAGGTGGCGTATCAGCGCTTCGAAAAACAGATGTGGAGCAACTATGTCCACATGAATGAAATAAAGAAGGGGATGAGCAAGGCAGAAGTGGTCGGCATCATGGGGCCGCCCGGGATTCAGGAAGAAGGGGATTATCGTGGCGGCCATTATACCATTTATTTCTACCTGACCCACAGCATGGACTTTGATGAGAGCAATACCGTACGGAGCGGCTACTCCCCCCTGGTGTTTAAGAATGACCGGCTGGTGGGCATCGGGAGGCGGGATTATCGGGGGGCGGTGGACCGCATGGAAACGGAATCAGAAGGGGTGCCCAAGGGCAGCCTGCCCTGGGGTCGGACTCAATGAGTCATACCTAGCGACATAAATCATCTGACACATTTAGCTCTGCGCCCTCAGCGTCCTCTTCGGTTAAGCATTTTCCACCGCAGAGGCGCAGAGAGAGCTATAATTTTTCTCCTGCCAGTTGGCCGCAGGCGGCGCCGATCTCCTGTCCCCGGCTCTCTCTGATCATCACCGTATAATTGGCCTCCCGCAAAATCTCCTGGAACTTTAAGGTGCGCGCCTCCGGCGGCGGCTCATAGGATAGGCGCGGGTGCCGGTTGAAAGGGATCAGATTGATTTTGGCCCGGAAGCCCCGAAGCAGCTTGGCCAGTTGCCGGGCCTGATCCGGCGCGTCATTGATGCCGTCTAAGAGCACATAGGCAAAGGTAATACGCCGGTGTCGGGGTAAGGGAAAAGCCCGGCAGGCGGCCATAAGCTCGGGCAGCGGATAGCGCCGGTTGATGGGCATGATCCGGTTCCGGGTCTCGTCATCCGGGGCATTGAGGGATACCGTGAGGTTGGCCCGGACTTCGACGCCGAGCCGGGGGATAAGCGGCGCCAATCCTGCGGTGGACACGGTTATCCGCCGGTAAGCGAAGTTTAAGCCCCAGGGCGCGGTAATGACGCCGAGAGCCCGTACCAGGGGGTCAAAATTGGCCAGGGGCTCCCCCATGCCCATGAACACCAGGTTGGAAAGGGGCCGAGCGTCCGGCAGATTCTTGCGCACCGCTATGATTTGATTGACGATTTCGCCAGCCGTCAAGTTGCGGATCAGGCCGCGCCGGGCCGTCAGACAAAAGCGGCAACCCTGGGCGCACCCTACCTGGGAGGACAGGCACAAGGTGTAATGGCCTTCTTCCGGGATGAGGACCGATTCGATGAGGTTGCCGTCTTCCAGGGCAAAGAGGAATTTCCGGCAGCCATCCGCAGCCTCTTGCACCTGTTCCACGCTCAGGCTACTGATCCGGGCGTGCCGGGACAACTCCGCCTGGAAAGGCCTGGCGATATCGGTCATACCCTCAAAGTCGCCCACTCCCTTGTAGAGCCACTTGACCAGTTGCCGGGCTCGGAAGGTCGGCTGGCCCCACGCGGCCATAAGCTCCTCCAACTCGGGGAGCGTGAATTCTTTCAGATCTAACGGGTGAGTCATGGGAAGGACTTAGTGCTCAGTGGCCAGTGGTCAGTTATTAAAGGAATTAGTATAGGTGGTCGGTGATCTCCACTTTATGAGTCAAGTTGATTTAAGCCGAAAATTAAGAATTCAAGATAAAATTTGGCAGGGAACTGATAAGTAACTGGCCACTGACCACTGCAGTTACTGCCCCCGAGAGCGTTCCAAGGCCTCCTGTCCGGACTTGCAAGCGATACACATGGTGGTCACCGGTCGGGCCTTAAGGCGCTTTTCGGTGATCTCACCGCCGCAGAGTTCGCAATAGCCATAGGTTCCGGCATCGATGCGGTCCAAAGCTTCCCTGATTTTGCTGATCAATTTCCGTTCGCGGTCCCTGATACGCAGGGTGAAGTTGCGGTCGGTCTCCAGGGTGGCCCGGTCGGTGGGGTCCGGAAAAGGGGCAATGACGCCAGTCATGTCACTGCGCGTCTTGTCGGCCTCTCCTAAAATTTCTGCCAGGCGTTCTTGCAACAGGTTACGAAAATATTCTAATCGATCAGGATCCATTACTCAACTCCGGCCTCCGCACAGTAATTTTTATGGGGTTGCCGCGGCCCGGCTATAGGCGCCACTGGCTCCCCCGCTCTTTTCCATGAGCAGTAAGTTTGTAATAACCAGACCCCGGTCCACGGCTTTGCACATGTCGTAAATGGTGAGAGCGGCCACCGCTGCGGCCGTTAAGGCCTCCATTTCCACCCCGGTGCGGGCGTAGGTGCGCACCCGCGCCTGGATGGCCACGGCCCACTCCTCCGGTTCCGGGGTAAAGTCTATGTCAATCCCGGTGAGAGGCAGCGGATGGCAGAGAGGAATAAGCTGCGAAGTATTCTTGGCCGCCATGATGCCGGCCAGCCTGGCCGCGGCCCAGACGTCACCTTTGGGGAGCCGGCCGGCCACAAGCAGGGGAAACACTTTAGGACCCACCACCACCCGGCAGCCGGCTGTGGCACAGCGCAAGGTTTCGGGCTTGTCAGCCACGTCAACCATGCGCATCTGCCCTGATTCATCCAGGTGGGTAAAGCTATTCATGGCCGGCCCTCTCGAACGGTTCCAGTTCCAAATGACCCAATTCCTCCAGGAGCGACCGCTGCCGGGGACTGAGGTTTTGCGGCGTGGTGACGATGATCTCATTCACCTGATCACCGGGCGGCTCCAAGGGCCCTCCGGGGGCTCCGGCCCCCGTAAACCGGAACGTCCAGCCGGTTTGAGTGCCCTGGGGTAATCTCACCATTTGGAAGCCATCCAGGGTGGGAATGCAAATGGCGCTGCCCAGAGCGGCTTCGGCAAAAGAAATCTCGATCTTACAGTGAATGTCGTTGCCCATCCGGGTAAAAAAGCTATGGGGAGCCACATGGATTACTACTTCCAGGTTCCCCGGAGGCCCGTTCTGGTAACCCCCGCCACCTTCGCCCTTAAAGCGCAAACGGTCGCCGTCCCGGGTGCCCGGCGGAATCCGCAGGTGGTATTCCTGTGTATGGGAGCAGGAGCCAACCCCGCCACAGTGCTGACAGGGCTGGGAAACGACCTTGCCCCGCCCCCGGCAATGCCCGCAGACAGGACCGAACCGCAGGAGCCCGGGCCCTCCGAAGCGACGGCCCCGGCCCTGGCATTCCGGGCATTCCCGATACGCGGTCCCCGGCGACAGGCCGGAGCCCTGGCAATAACGGCACTGCGGCTGATGATCTACCGCAATCACGGTTCCCATGCCCTTGATGGCCGCCAGAAAGGGAACTTCCAGGTCATAGCGGAAATCTGCCCCCGCCGACCATGACGGAGAGGAGTCCTCTTGGCAAATGCCGAAAAACTCTTCATAGAGGTCTTCTTTGCCGGTAAACCGGGGCTGGCGATATTGGGCGGCATGCTTGCGGGTGCGGCTCGCAGCTTTGGCTTTGGCCTTGGTCTTGGCTTTGGCCGCCAGGATGGCCTCGAAGGCTTCCACCACCTGGCGAAAACGGGCCGCAGCCTCCGGATCGTCGGGATTGAGGTCGGGATGGTGTTGCCGGGCCAGCAAACGATAACGCTGTCGCACTTCCTCTACGGTGCAGGAGCGCTTCACCCCTAAAATGCGGTAGTAATCCGGAGCAGCCATAATTCAATTATCTAACGCCTCATCAGAGGCTGGGGTCTGACCGGCGATGAGACCGGCGACCATGGCGGTTTTATCGGCATCCCCGGCGATCTCAAAGGCCCGCCGGGCGAAATGGAGTTTTCCCAGGGACAAAGCCCGGTCAGCCAGCCGGCGCCAGACTTCCGGCTCCCGGTTGCCCAAGCGGGCCAGCAGGAAGGCGTCGCCCGTTTCCAGGCTGTAGGCCTTGAGCTTTTCCAGCGCTTCCGTGACCCCGCCTTTTTGAAAGAACTCCAGGGCATCTTCCCGCCACCCCAGCTCCAGGAACTTGAGGCCATAATCCCGGCAAGAAGCAGGGCTTAACATCTTATCGTTCAAAAGTTGCCTTTTCTTTAGGCAATTCGGTACCCCAGAGGGTAACGTCGGGGATGCAGAACTCAAACTCCACTCCTCATCATATATATTATCTTTTTTATATAAAATATCTTGCCGGGTATGTAAACCGTAATTTTCCGGGTCTCGGTTCACCGGGAGCAGGGGAAGTTATTGACTTTCGCGCTCTCATTGGATATGTTAGACGTACGTTAGAGTTTTTTACCTAATTATTTCGGTATGTTCAAGGCTGGGGCCCCCAGGAGTAACGGGGCGGATGAGCCGCCAGCGATGCAGGGGCGGCTCCTTTGTTACGGCGAGAGCCAAGCCACCGGCAATATTTTAGGAACTCATGTTCAAACGGTTACTGGAGCGCTTACGCCTGGATCGGGGCCGCCATACGGCCACGGTGCGCGTCGATTTTTTCCCCCAAAACCAGGTTACCCCTCACATTTCCTGGTTGAGCAGTCAGGACCCCGATAGCGATGCCATTCCCCTTATCCTTTTGGTTTATGCCCGCATCCTCTATGAGCTGGCAGAACTGAATGAGATGCGGGTGGCCCGGGAATTGATCCGGTTCCTGGACCAGGTCTGCGAGCGAGTGCTGGACAGCGATGGCCCGCCTCGTCGGCCCCGTCTGCCCCTGGGTCAACTGCAATTAGCCGAAGAACCCGGACGGCCCGCCATGCGGTCTTATCAGGCGGAACTCTACGAGTTTAAGGCCGGCGGCTACCGCCTGGAGTTTCAGGGCAGCCTGGGGAAAGAGGGGTTCTATTTGCCGGGGGCCTTCCTGGTCCTGCTGCAATCCTGCCTGGACAATCTGGGGGACGACGCCTTGCGCCGTCTGGCCCGGGGTCTGGTGCGCCTCCATCTCTACTACCGTTATCGCCGGGACTTTTGGGACGGGGGAGCCCTCATCTCCGGCCCCCTCTTCGCCCTGGGAACCGAGGAAATCCGACCGGAAGAGGCCACCCCGGAAGTGTGAGGGAGCGGTCAGGGTTCAGCCGTCAGAAATCAGTGAAGAGCAACCTTGGGTGCCACAATATCAGGCGATTGAAAACTGATGGCGAGCCCTTCGGCCACTTTGGCCCTTAAAAGAAGGCATCGATATCCATCATTGCGGGTAGAACCCTGACGACCTGAATCCCGTCATCAATGGGCACATAGAAAATCAGATATTTGCCGATCGGCAGACTGCGCAAGGACGGCAGCAGTTCATCACGGCTCATGCCCATATTCGGGAATTGCGCCAGCGTCTGGCAGCGATCTTCAATTTTATCAAGGAACCGGTCCGCGGCGTCTGCATTGTCCTGGGCTATATACCACCAGATATCATCGAGATCGGTTTCAGCCTGCGGGAGTTTAAGAACTTGCGGCATCGGGGTTTATTTCTCTGGCTCTGCCGCTAGTCGCTTGCGCCCCCGTGCCTTAATGTCGCCGATATCCAATGGCGTTGCCTCCCCACTGTCCAAGCCCTTCTTAATTTCTGCCCTCAACTCTTCAAGACGCAGGGCCTTTAAACGGTCGCGTTCTTCAAGAAGGCGCAGGGCTTCTCGCAGGACTTCGCTCGCTGAAACATAAAGCCCGCTGTCCACTTTCCTTTTGACCAATTCTTCAAGCTGTGGCGTTAGTGAAATGTTCATGGCGCTTAACTCCTATTGCTAATATGTCGCCGATAACATAAAATGTCAATAATTGTTATTGATTTAATTTATTCAACAGTCCATATTTGCGCCGGATCGTAGCCTTACTAGTGGTGGGCCTGCGAATCGCCGCTCAGTTTCTTCATCGCCTTGGCAAGAGTCGGCAAGTCCTTGATGGTTTCCCCGGATTTCTGCTCGGCCAGGCGCAGCTCATAGAGCTTTTGCAGGTTCATCCAGAATTCCGGGCTGGTCCCGAAGAAATGCCCCAGGCGCAAGGCCGTGTCCCCGGTCACGGCGCGCTGGCCGTTCAGGATTTCGGTGATGCGGTTCGTGGGCACCTTAAGCTGCCGGGCCAATTCAGCCGCGCTCATGCCCAGTTCTGTAAGTTGTTCGGCAAGATGTTCGCCTGGATGTATGGCACTGCGTCCCATGATGCACCTCAATGATAATCGATTATTTCAACGTTGACCGGCCCCGGCGTGCCTTTCGGCCTATCGAAGCAAATCCGCCATTGATCGTTGATACGGATACTGTATTGGCCCCTTGCGGTCGCCCTTAAGCGCTTCGAGACGGTTGCCGGGTAAGTCCAAATCGAGGAGCGAGATGGCTGCGTCAAGCTGGTCGAGCCTCATTTCCGCTTTGCGCTCGAACCCGGCGAAGGCTTTGACCCATTTGCCTTCTGCGAACTCGCGCGTGCGCTTGTCTCTGAAGCTCACGATCATCAGTCTAAAATATAGGGTAAATTATGCGTTACGTCAAGGATAATTAGTTAGGGGAAATTGATCAGGAGACCCGAAGGGGCCGGGCGCGGGTGTTCAAGCCGAAATGCGCTGGAGCAAGCTGGCCTTGATGCGGTCGAATTCCTCGGGGCTGATGACGCCTTCGTCCCGGAGCCGCATGAACTCGCCCAGTTCCTCCCGCAGACGTTCCGGCGGTAGCCAGGCTTGTGTATCTGGCGGTTCCGTGACCAGGGCCGCAGGGGCTTCTAAAGCCAGGGGCTGAGGCCGTCCCCCGGTCAGGGCGGCCTGGGTCAGGCGGTCCGAGCCGCTGTAGCGCAGGGTGAAGACGCCGTTCATCAGGGAGATTTCAACGTCCTTGCCGCTCTTGGTCGCCTCTCGCATCAGATCCTGGAAGTCGCCGGTCTGAGAGGCCATCTTGGCCTTGATGATCCCCCAACGGCGGTAGATGCGCCAGACGGCATAAGCCAGCAGGCAGGCGAAGCCCGCAAAGATGTAGGTGTTGAAACCAATGATGCCGGTGAGCCATACCAGGCCGATGATCAGGACGAAGGGAATGGCGATGAGAAAGATCAGGAGGCTGTAAAAATTGGCCAGGTTCCCAAAGGTAGAGACCGAGGGGTCAACCGGATCTTGCTTAAAGCGGGAAAAGAATCTACCCATTTTATAAGGTTCCACTACAGATTAAGTCAGATTTTCCCTAAGGGTACCATTTTTGGGCAAACTTGCAAGCCTCAAGGGAGCGCTGAACGTTGCAGCGCGAGCGGTACCCCAGGGGATACTGCCTTGTTTATTTAAAAAACCGCTTTGCCAGGAGATATTCAGAACAGCCCCAGAGGCGCCAAAAGAAAAAGGCAGGGTTGGCTGCGACCCTGCCTTGGCTCTAAGGAGGCAAGCAGTTACTTTCTTGCTTTTCTCCTCCAGCTAACCAGCCCCAGGAGACCCGACCCCACGAGGACCAGGGTGGCAGGTTCGGGAACCGGCGTGCAGGCATAGTGGAACATATTCTCCCACACAATGGCATTGTTGCTTCCCGCCGTAATCAGGGGTTTGGCAGCATTACCAAAGTCGTCCCAGGCATCCATGTCCGTGAGGAAGACCACGTGCCCCAAGCCATACACGAGTGTGGCCAGCGCGGTTTCGCCGGGGTCGGTGGAGTGTACCCCGATGGCTGTGGCCCCCGAGACCGAAGAAGAGAAAATCTGGCCATAGGAGGTCACCGAACCCGCGGGTCCGTCCCAGATAGGGCTGTTCGCGGTTTTATCGACCGCAGTAACCGTACCGCCGATACCAAACCCGCCCGGGTTGTAGGTTACCCCAAAGATTGCGGCCAGGGGGTCAGCCGCCGGATAGAACGAGTTCCAATCCCGTTGCATCACCAAGCCGCCACCGCCGGCGACAAACGCCTGGACATCAGTCAGTTCCTGGGCAGTAAAATCCGTAATCACAGCTCCGGTGTACAGGACGCAAGCCCTGGCGATATTGGCGGCCAGGAAGCGGTCCGTGGTGCTGATGGTAAAGCCGGCGTTCTGTAAGGTGGTGGTGGCGTTAGTCATGGCACTGCTGGTTAAATAGCGGGGTCCGCCTTCTTCACCTTCATCGCCGGTTCGAGTGCCATCCAGGCTGACGATGAGCCCGGCGCCATAGGCCGGGCCGGTTATCCCCAGCGTGCTTACATAAACCAGGAGACACAAGGGGATGATTAACCAAAAAGTTTTTTTCATCGGGCTCCTCCTTTCCGGTTGGGGGGTTTAATAAGGTTGCGATAGATTTGATTATAATTAAATAATTTAAATAATAAGTCAATATATTTTATAAAATATAAATTATTAAAAAATAAGGGATTATGATTAGCTTTGGCGGCGTTTTGACCACAGTGAGAAACACAATAGGTCTCATAAATTGAGCCTTGCCGGAATCGCAACTGGGGTTCAACGATTGGAGAAGAAGGGCGGGGGTGTCCCGCCCTGATCGGAGAGTTAAGAAAACGATGAACTCTGAGGTGGAGGTGAAAGGGCTGGAGCAGTCCCCGGGAATTTAGTGGGCCCGGAAAAAGGCCCGGAAGGCCTTGAAGGTCATGTACAGGTCGGCCTTGGAGGCCACCTCAAAAGGCGAGTGCATGGACAACAGCGGGGTGCCGCAGTCGATGATCTCCATGCCGTACACCGCCAGGTATTTAGCGATGGTGCCGCCGCCCCCTTCGTCTACCTTACCCAACTCCCCGGCCTGCCAGACAACCCCGTGCTCCTGGAAGGTCTTGCGAATCCAAGCCACGTATTCGGCGTTGGCGTCGCTGGTGGAATATTTGCCGCCGCTGCCGCCATACTTGTGAAAGCAGACGCCGTACCCCAGGCGGGCGGCGTTGCGCTTCTCATGGACTTCCGGAAAATCCGGGTCCAGGCCCCCGGTGACATCCGCGGACAGGGCCTTACTGCTCATGAGCACCCGGCGCCGGGCCTGGGGATTTTCGCCCTGAAGTTCCAACAGGGTTTCCACGACTTCATGCAGGAGGCAGTTTTGGGCGCCCGTATTGCCTTCGCTGCCGATTTCCTCTTTGTCGTAAAACAGGGCCAGGCAGGTATGCTCCGGCTCCTGGACGTCCAGGATGGCGGCCAGCGAGGCGTAGGCGCAGGAGCGGTCATCCTGGCCATAGCCGCCCACCAGGCTACGATCCCAGCCCAGGTCCCGGGCGGGTCCGGCCGGCACCACTTCAAGTTCGGCGCTGATCAGGTCTTCTTCCACAATGCCATACTGGTCTTCCAGATATTTCAACAGATGGAGCTTGACGCGCTCCTTGGTCTCGCTGTCTCCCAACGGCAAGGAACCTACCAGGACATTGAGCTTTTCGCCTTCAAAGGTCTCGGAAACCTTTTTATCCATCTGGACCTTGCGGGCCAGATGCGGCAACAGGTCCAGCACCGTAAAGACCGGGTCGCCCGGGTCTTCGCCGATGGTGAGCTGCACGCGGGTCCCGTCGGCCTTGAGGACCACCCCGTGAATGGCCAGGGGCCGGGCCAGCCACTGGTATTTCTTGATGCCGCCGTAGTAATGGGTCTTTAAAAAGGCCAGGTCTGTGTCTTCATAGAGGGGATACTGCTTTAAATCCAGGCGGGGTGAGTCAATGTGGGAGGCCACCAGGTGGATGCCCTCGGTCAGGGGCCGCCGCCCCTGGACCACCAGTACGATGACCTTGTTTTTATAGTTATAAAAGGCCCGGGGGCCGGACTCATGCCGGGACAGATCCACGAAGCCCAAGGCCTTGGCCTGGCGTTCGATTTCGGTCACCGCTTCCCGCTCGGTTTTAGCGCGGTCCAGGAAAGTTTTGTAGTGGTCACCGAAAGCAAAGATGGCGGCGCGCTCGGCCGCATCCACCTTGTCCCATACCATGGTCTGGGTGACGGCCAGGCGGTCCCGCAGTTGTTTCAGTTCGTCTTTATCGTTGACTTCCATCTTCGAATTATCCTCCCTAGGTTGCAATCAATATATGGGATCCGGTGCAGTCACGGTGTGAAGACGCACTCTATATTAATGTTCCGAAAAGCTTCTGAGTAAATGCAGGAAACCCGGCCTGTGATGTCCAAACAGGCTTGAAAGCCTGCGTCACCAAACCTTTTCATAATTTACAGATGGGCCAAAGGCTCATGAACCACTGACCTAAAAATAGCACGATTCTGCATGAGAAACAACGGCGGCAGCAGAATACAACCCTGGGGCAGTTGACTTAAGGGCGGAAAATTAATAAATTTATTTGATGAAGCGCCAGCAACGCGAGAGTGGCGGAATTCGGCAGACGCACTGGATTTAGGTTCCAGCGGGATAACCGTGGGGGTTCGAGTCCCCCCTCTCGCATACCTCGGTGGGGGAAGACAGACCGGGGGCAGCCCTCCTGAACATTAATTAAGAACTAAAAAAATCAAAATTCGACAAGATTGTGAGCCAAGAAATGACAGAGAGCGCAATGAAAGTGGAGATGGAGAATCTCAGCGAAGTCAAACGGAAATTAAAGATCGAGGTGCCCTCCACTGAGGTGACTCAGGAAGTGGAGCGGGCCTACCGGGAATTGGGGAAAAAGGCCAAAGTCAAGGGTTTCCGGCCGGGTAAGGTGCCGCGGTCCGTCCTCGAGATGTATTACCGCAAGGAGATCGAACAGGAGGTGTCCGATAACCTGGTGCGGCGTTCTTTGGGGGAGGCTCTGAAGGATAAAGACATGGACCCCATCAACCTGAACTGGCCGGAGGCCCTGCCGCCGGTGGTGGCCGGGCAGGATTACCGCTACACGGTAGAATTGGAGGTGTCCCCGGAGTTTACCGCCCAGGACTACTTAGGCCTCAAACTGGCAGCGCCTGAGGTAGAGGTCGCGGAAGACGAAGTGGACAAACGCCTGGAGGAGATCCGGCAGCACAACGCCCTTCTGAAACCACCCGCGGTAGACCGGGGGGCCCAGGAAGGCGATTTCGTGGTCCTGGACTACCAGGGCTACTTCGCGGGCGAGCCCGTGGAGGGCGCCAAAGCGGAAGGGAGCGTCTTCGAAGTGGGGAGCGGCAAATTCAACGTCGATTTCGAGAGCAACCTCATAGGTCTCAAAGAAGGAGCCGAAGCTCGCTTCGCCGTGTCCTTGCCCGACGATTTCGCCAATCCCCTCATTGCCGGCAAGGTAATTGAATTCCAGGTGAAGATTATTGAAGTGAAAGAGAAGGTGGTGGCTGAGCTGGATGATGCCTTCGCCCAGAACCTGGGGGGAAACTTTCAGACCCTGGCTGACTTGCGCATGGCCGTGCGAGAGGATATTATTAAAGGTAAAGAACGGGAGAGGCAGGCCCACCTGGAAAACCAGGTGGCGGATCAATTGCTGGCCAAACATGAGTTCGAATTGCCGCCCTCCCTGGTCCAGCAGGAACAAGAGAATATGTTGCGGGATCAAATGGAGCGCTACAGCCAGTACGGCATGAACGTTGCAAATATGGATACCGGCAAGATGGCCGAGGTCTTAAAGCCCATGGCCGAGCGCCGGGTGCGGGTCAAGTTGGTGCTGGCGCGGATCGCTGACCAGGAAGGTCTGACAGTGGATGACGCCGAAGTGGACGCGGCGTTGGCCAGTATTGCCGTACATAGCGGCCGGGACGTCGCTGAGGTGAAAAAGTTCTATGAAGAACGCGATCTCAAAGGCATTCTTCAGCGTGAGTTGCTGGATAACAAGACCATGAAGATGGTGCTGGATAAAGCCGAAATAAGTGCACTCGCCGCATCCGCCGGCGAGGTGACCGAAAAGGAGTAGAATGCCGTTAATTCCCATCGTAGTGGAGCAGAGCAGTCGGGGGGAGAGGGCTTACGATATTTATTCCCGTCTGCTTCGAGACCGGATTATCTTTCTGGGGACGGCCATCAATGATGATGTGGCCAATGTGGTGATCGCCCAGTTGCTGTTTTTGGAGGCCGAGGATCCGGATAAAGAGATTAACTTTTACATTAATTCCCCTGGGGGCCTGGTGACCGCCGGGATGGCCATATATGACACGATGCAGTATATCAAGAGCCCGGTAGCCACCCTGTGCATGGGCCAAGGCGCGTCCATGGCGGCGTTGCTTTTGACCGCGGGCGCCAAGGGCAAGAGATTCGCTCTGCCTCATGCCCGCATCCTGATTCACCAGCCCTTGGGCGGGTTTCAGGGTCAGGCCACTGATGTCGAAATCCAGGCTCGGGAGATTTTACGCCTGCGGGAAGATCTCAATGAAATCATGGCTAGCCATACGGGCCAACCCATTGAGCGCATCCATCAGGATACGGAGCGGGATTTTTACATGTCCGGCCAGCAGGCCAAAGAATATGGCTTAATTGACGAGGTCATCACCCATCGGGAAACTGGGATCATGTTTCCGCCTAAGCATCAGGACTAGGCCCCGAAGGGGACTAAAGAAAAAACCGCCGGCTGCCGATATAATCAAGTAAGCATAAACGGCGGCGGCGAAGCAAAGCAGCCAAGCCCTGGAACCAACTAATTCGGGGTTTGCGGAGGAAGAAACATATGAGTAAACGCGGTACCGATAAGAGTGCCGATCTGTTGTGTTCTTTTTGCGGCAAAAGCCAGGGCGAGGTGAAAAAACTCATTGCCGGCCCCGGTGTCTACATCTGCGATGAGTGCATTGAACTGTGCAACGATATCATCGCCGAGGAGTACGAAAAAGACGAGGCCAAACATGCCCGGTTATCGATTCCCGAGCCCGCGGCCATTAAGAAGGAAATCGACGAGTACGTCATCGGCCAGGAACGGGCGAAAAAGATCCTGTCCGTGGCAGTCTACAATCACTATAAGCGCATCAATGCCGGGGTGGACCTGGACGGCGTGGAACTCCAGAAGAGCAATATCCTGCTGATAGGCCCCACGGGCTCGGGCAAGACCCTGTTAGCCCAGACCCTGGCCCGCATCTTAAACGTGCCCTTCACTATTGCCGACGCCACCACATTAACTGAGGCCGGCTATGTGGGCGAGGACGTGGAAAACATCATCCTCAACCTGCTCCAGTCCGCAGACTACGATGTAGAGAAGGCCTCCCGAGGCATTGTCTATATCGATGAAGTGGATAAAATCGCCCGCAAAACCGACAGCCCCTCCATCACCCGGGATGTCTCCGGAGAAGGAGTGCAGCAGGCCCTGCTCAAGATCATCGAAGGCACTATGGCGTCTGTCCCTCCCAAGGGCGGCCGCAAGCACCCGCAGCAGGAGTTCATCAAGGTGGACACCACCAATATCCTGTTCATCTGCGGCGGCGCCTTCAACGGCCTGGAAGATATCATCGGCGCCCGCACCGGCCGCAAGTCCATGGGCTTCGGGGCCGATATCCAGAGCCGGAACCAGCGGCCCCTGGGGGAGATTCTGGTAAAGGTTCAGCCCCAGGATTTGTTGAAGTTCGGGCTCATCCCCGAGTTTGTGGGGCGCCTGCCGGTGCTGGCCACCCTGGATGAACTGAATGAAGAAGCCCTGGTGCGCATCCTTAAGGAACCCAAGAATGCCCTGGTGAAGCAGTATCAGAAACTCCTGGAGTTGGACCGGGTATCCTTGAAGTTCACCGATGGCGCCCTGGAAGCCGTGGCCCATGAGGCCCTGAAGCGCAAGTCCGGGGCCCGGGGGCTGAGAGCCATCCTGGAGCGGGCCATGCTGGACCTGATGTATGAACTGCCGTCGCTCAAAGATGTGCAGGGATGCCTGATCAACGAGGACTTCATCATCAAGCATGCCGCTGCGATACTCACTTACCGGACGGCGGAAGATTTGTCCTGGGATAAACCCGGCATGGCGGTGCAACAATGATCTTTCGGTTACCCAAGAACCGCGGCGAAGGGGAGAAACGCAACCTGGTGACGGTCCCCATGTTGCCCCTGCGGGATATCGTTATTTTTCCCCACATGGTGGTGCCACTGTTTATCGGGCGGGAACGTTCCATCCATGCTCTGGAATATGCCATGGGGCAGGAAAAATATATCCTGCTCTGCACCCAGAAGGATCCCCGCAAAGATGAACCCCGGGAGGGTGAGATTCACCGGGTGGGCACCCTGGCCGCGATCCTGCAGCTCTTGCGCCTGCCCGACGGCACCGTCAAGGTCCTGGTGGAGGGCAAGGGGCGGGCCATTGTGCGCCAGTTTTTGCCCATTTCCCAGTTTTTCCAGGTAGAGGCCGAAGAACTCCCGGAGTCCTGGGAGGTTACGTCCGAAACCGAGGCTCTGCGGCGCACCGCTACCGGCGCGTTTGAGACCTATGCCAAGCTGAACAAGAAGGTTCCCCAGGAGGCCCAGCAAAGCCTTGTGGGAGTGGAGGATCCGGGGCGGCTGTCCGACATCATTGCCGGGCACCTGGCCATCAAATCCGACGAAAAACAGGCCCTGCTGGAAACCCTGGATGCGGTCCGCCGGCTGGAACAGGTGGTAGGCCTGGTGAACCGGGAAAATGAAATCCTCCAGATCGAGTCCCGCATCAAGAACCGGGTCAAGAAGCAGATGGAAAAGACCCAGCGGGAATATTATCTCAATGAGCAGATGCGGGCCATCCAGAAGGAGATGGGAGAAAAAGAGGATCTCAAGGGCGAGATTCAGGAACTGGAACGGCGCATTCGCCGGAAGAAGATGAGCGTCGAAGCCACCACCAAGGTGAAGCATGAGCTCAAGAAGCTGAAGCTCATGAGCCCCATGTCGGCGGAGGCCACGGTTTCCCGGAACTACATCGATTGGATTTTATCTCTGCCTTGGTACGAGAAGACTAAAGATAAACACAACCTGGAAGAAGCCGAGCGCATTCTCGAAGAAGACCACTACGGTCTGGAGAAACCCAAGGAACGCATCCTGGAACACCTGGCGGTCCAGAGCCTGGTGAAGAAGATGAAAGGCCCTATCCTCTGTCTGGTGGGGCCGCCGGGCGTGGGCAAGACCTCCCTGGCCAAATCGGTGGCGAGGGCCATGGGACGGAACTTTGTGCGGCTGTCTCTGGGAGGCGTGCGGGATGAAGCCGAGATTCGCGGCCACCGGCGCACCTATATCGGGGCGCTGCCCGGTAAGATCATTCAATCCCTCAAAAAGGCCAAGACCAACAACCCAGTCTTCTGCCTGGATGAAGTGGACAAAATGAGCACCGATTTCCGGGGCGACCCCTCTGCGGCGCTCCTGGAAGTGCTCGACCCGGAACAGAACTTTGCCTTTAACGATCATTACCTGGATGTGGACTACGACCTGTCCGAAGTGATGTTCATCACCACGGCGAACAATCTCTATTCCATTCCGCCACCGCTCCAGGACCGGATGGAGATCATCCGCCTGGCCGGCTATACCGAGGTGGAGAAGCTCCTGATCGCTGACCAGTTTTTGGTCCCGAAACAGTGCGTTGCTAATGGCCTGAGCAAGGAAAATATCCAGTTCTCCGAGAACGCCATTCTCACCGTGATCCGGCAGTACACCCGGGAAGCTGGCGTGCGTAACCTGGAGCGGGAGATCGCCTCCATCACCCGGAAGGTGGCCCGGGAAGTGGCGGCCAAGGGCCGGGAGCATCAGGTCAAGGTCAGCAGTCAGATGGTGGCCAAGTATCTTGGCGTCCCCAAGTTTCGTTTTGGCCGTACCGAAGAGGCCGACGAGGTGGGTCTCACCACTGGGTTGGCCTGGACTGAATTCGGGGGCGAACTCCTCCATACCGAAGTCGTGGTATTGCCCGGCCGGGGCAAGCTCTTGATCACCGGCAAACTGGGAGAGGTCATGCAGGAATCGGCCCAGGCGGCCTTGAGCTATGTGCGTTCCAAGGCCGAGAACCTGGGGCTCGACCCGGACTTCTACCGCAAGATCGATATCCACGTCCACGTGCCGGAGGGCGCCATTCCCAAAGATGGCCCGTCCGCCGGGATTACCATCGCCACCTGCATTGCTTCGGCCTTACTGAAGATTCCGGTGCATCGGGACGTGGCTATGACCGGCGAAATCACCCTGCGGGGGCGGGTCTTGCCCATAGGCGGCCTCAAGGAAAAAATCATTGCGGCTCACCGCCACCAGATGAAGACCGTGCTCATCCCCCGGGATAACGAAAAGGATATCAAGGAAATTCCGGCCCGAATTCTCAAGGCGGTAGAGTTGGTGCCGGTGGATCATATGGACGAGGTCTTGAAAAAGGCCCTGGTCCTGGATGATCCGGAGAGTCTGTTCAAGGCGGTTCCGCCGCCGGTGCCCCCTGAAGCGGTCTACGTGCCGGCCGAGGTACCCGGCGCCGAGATTCAGGCCCATTAACCTTGATTGGGGAAAAGGGAAAAAGGCGAAAAACCAGAATCCCTCGATTTTCCGCCTGATTCGCAACGCAGTAAGTTTTAGGCGATCATCCCTTATAGAAAAATAGAAAAATGCCGGGGCCGGATTATCTTGAGGGTAATCCGGCCCTTGGCGCGTGTGATGCCGGAAGGGGAGGGGGGCTTGGTTTCTCCCGAGTAAATCTCATGGTTGCGGACCCAAAAGGTGTATAATACCAAGTTGCGGTCATACAGGTAATTATAGCTTTTGTAGGGGCGGACCTATGTGTCCGCCCTCAGAGTGGTCGCACATGCAAGTGTGCCTCTACAAAACCGAAGCTATTTTTACTTCTATGAGCGCAACTTGGTATAATACCCTCGTCCTACCAACTTTGAACTTTATAGACTCTGATAATCAAAGGGGGTGCATATGAAGCGGAAAGCGCGGCGACTTATCGTGATCCTGGTAGCCTTTAGCCTCGTGGGTTCGGGCTTGGGGTGGGCTCAGGATAGCGATGTTGTCAGGTTGTTGAACACCGGCTTTGATTTTTTGGAACAGGGTAATTACAACCAGGCTCAGAAACTCTACGAAGAGTTGCTGAAAAAAGATCCGACCCAGCCCCTGGCCCTGAACAACCTGGGGGCCATCATGGTCAAGCAAGGCAAGTATGACCAAGCCTTGGATTATCTCCGGCGGGCGCTGCCCCGGGCTAAAGGGTTCAAAGTGGCCATTGACCGGGTGTGCAACGTTGACAGCGTGTGCGCCGCCTGCCGCATAAGCGAGAAGCAATTCGGATCCGAAGACCTGGATGGGGTGGTGCGGAGTAACATCCTGATGGTTGAAATGGCTAAATCCTCCAAGCGGGGAGTGCAGTGACCGGCTCCGGTTCACACAACGCCACTTAACCCCCTCCCAGCCGCGAATCCATTTCTAAGCTGCTTTACGGATGCTGGCCTCAATTTGCCCTATTGTGCGGAGAATAGTTATAATAGTTTAAATGCAGTTTTCCTCCAGACCCTGAAAGGCCCAAATCTCTTGCATCTCATCGGCCTATCCTTATGAACCGGCAGTCTTTCTTCACCCTCCAAGCCCTGGTATTCGGTCTGGTGGCCGCGGCCCTCACCACGGTGTACATCACCCAACCGGTACTGCCCATCTTGCAGCGGGAGTTCGGCGTCAACCCCTCCCAGGCTTCGTACACGGTGTCGGCGGTGATCCTGGGAATCTCCCTGGCCAACCTGCCCTTCGGCATGCTGGCGGACCGCTTCCCGGTACAGCGTCTCATTCTGGTGGGAGGCGGCGTGGTGGTGGCCTGCGGCCTGTTTTGCGCGGTCACCTCCAGTCTGCCCCTCCTGGTGGGAGCCCGGTTTGTGCAGGGCCTGTTTGTTCCCGCTCTGACCACCTGCCTGGCGGCTTACCTGTCCACCAATCTTCCCCTGGAACGGCTGAATGTGGTTATGGGCTCATATGTGTCGGCCACGGTGGCCGGCGGTCTGGGCGGCCGTCTGTTGGGAGGCTGGATTCATCCGCCCCTGCATTGGCGCTATGCCTTCGTCACTGCTTCTATCCTGGTGCTCATCGCCACGTTAGCCGCGGTGCGGTGGCTGCCGCGGGGGAAATTGGCCAGCGAGGACGATACGCAGGGAGACGGGTTTCTGGCCCTGCTGTCGCAAGTGAAGTTGCGGCGCTCATTCCAGGTGGCCTTTGGGGGATTTTTCGTTTTTTCCTCCATCTTCAATTACTTGCCATTTTATCTCCATCAGCCGCCCTTCAATGCTTCCACCCAATTAATCACCCTGTTATACTTGGCCTATCTCATCGGGATCTTCACCGGCCCCATGGCAGGCAAGCTCAGTAACCGCATCGGCAACGGCGGCACCATGGTGTTGGGATCGCTGGTCTTTGCCCTGGCCATTGCCCTAACCATGATCAAATCGATCCTGGCCATAGTGGTGGCCCTGATGCTGGTCTGCGCCGGCTTTTTCTCGATTCACGCCTCGGCGGCGGGCGCCTTGAACCGGAGACTTACCGGCAGTCGCGGCCGGGCCAACTCCCTGTATGTCCTATCTTATTACCTGGGAGGTGCCGTCGGCATCACCCTGAGCGGCTATGCTTATGGTTTGGCGGGCTGGTATGGGGTTGCCGGCCTGGGCTTGGTGATGCTGACCGTGCCTCTGGTTACCGGCTTTAAGGAAATGCGGGAACCTGCGGATGGTGCTAAGCTCGAAGAAGAGTTGAGTACCGGCGTCTGATCCGCGATAATAAGCGTTAGGGATTCGCTCTCAAGGAACTCAGCGAGATTTTATCAAAATGATAAAAATACTCTTAACATTTTTGACACGGTGTGGTCTATATCAATGAAACCAGTAAAGAAAGCCCATGACTGATGATCAGCTCGTGGCCCAGGCCCAGGAGGGAGATCTTCCAGCCTTCGAAGAACTGGTGAAGAAGTACCAGCGAGAGGTTTACGGCTTGGCGTGCCGCATGGTATCCGATGCGGAGGAGGCACGGGATCTGGCCCAACAGGCCTTTCTCCAGGCCTTTATCCACATTAAGAGCTTTCGCCGGGACGCACAGTTTCGCACCTGGCTCTTTCGCATTGCCATTAACCAGTGTTACAATTTTTTAAAGGGTCGTAGAAAGTTTGGTGACCCGATAGATTGCGATGAGCTGAACCTGGCAGGGGAGGGGGCCTCTCCGGAAGAGGATCTGGTCAGCCAGGACGACCGCCGGCGTCTCCACGCGGCGATGGCGCAATTGCCCGCCAAGCAGCGGGCGGTGATCACCCTAAAAATCGAGCAGGGCCTGTCCTATCAAGAGATTAGCCAGATTCTGGGCGGGACTGCCGGAGCTGCCCGAGTCAATTACTGTCAGGCATTAAAAACTTTAAAGAAACATATGCAGAGCGAGGACGAGCATGAGGTGGCAATGCGCCCTTCTACAACGGTGGCTTCCAGAGTATCCCGACGGTGATCTCCCGGGGTGGGGGAAGCGGTGGCTGCACGCCCATGTGGCCCAATGCGCCATCTGCCGCCGGGAATTAGCGGGACTCAAGGAAGTGGTCACCGCCATTAAGGCGGCGCCGGCTAAGGAGCCCGGATCAGAATTCTGGAGCGACTTCTCCCGGGATATGCATCTGAAGTTGGCCCAGGCCGCGCACGAGACCGCACCTGTGCCGTCTGCTCGCCGGTGGTTCAAGTTGCCCTACCTTGTGGGAGCGCCGGCCCTGGCGGGTTTGCTGCTATGGGTGGCGGTACAGTTCACGGGGCCCGGTGCCCCGGTGCAAAATCAGGCCTTGATAATGCCGGAAGTTAAACAGGAAAGGGCCTTAGAGATGGCGACGGCTCCCAAACGGGCGCCGGCGCCACCAGCGGCGGCTGCTGTACCGCTTGGCGAGGTGGAGCAGTTCGTGCCAGTAGCCCTGGAGGAAGGAGCGACCCTCCCGGCGGAGGAGGTAGATATTTCCGGCTGGGATCTGGATTCGGAGCTGGCGGGAATGACCGACCAGGAGAAGGAAATATTTCTCAAGAAAATGCATCAACGTGCGAAGGATGGGTCATGCCTCGAAAAATTTGCCTTGTGCTCCTGGGGCTAATGCTGGCCGGCATAAGCTCGGCTTGGGGGCAGCCGGGCCATGAATTTGGCGGCGGCTTTCAAGATCGTCTCATGGAAGTCAAGCGGGGACAGTTGGGACCAGCCCTGGGAGTCGATCAGCAGACGGTAAACAGACTGCTGGCCATCGATGAGCGCTATAAGCCGATTCGTCGCCAGCTAATCACGGGCATGAAGACGGATTTCCAGCGCCTGCAGCAGCTCATGAACCAGCCCGGCCCCTCGGAGCAGGAAATTAAGGTGATTCTCAGCGACATGAAGCGCAAGCGCCTGGAAATGCTCAATCTGCAACAGCGCAAGGATGAAGAGGAAACGGCCCTTCTCACCCCGGTACAGCAAGCCCGTTATATTATTTATCTTATGGGCCTGGTGCGGGAGGCCCGGAACATCAAAGGCGGTACGGGTGGTTCGGGCGGACCTGGCCGCATGGGCGGTCCCAGCGGAGGTGCAGGCGGACCCGGCGGCATGGGGGCGCCAGCCTTCCGGCCATCCGAGATCCCTGTGTCTCGTCCCCCCCAGTAAGGGCAGGGCGCCAGAAAACCAAGATTTCTGCCATTATCAATGCTCGAAAACTGGTAAGGACCTGAGATTTGCAGGTCTTCTGCCAGTTTTTTTATCGTCCTACTTGCAAAATCATGGTTCAGAAAGCTAAAATAGTAACGTTGCCGGAGTGGTGGAATTTGGTAGACGCAGAGGACTCAAAATCCTCCGAGGGCAACCTTGTGCCGGTTCGAGTCCGGCCTCCGGCACCAAGTAATTTCAGTAAGTTAGATGGGTTTTAGGTCGTCAGGCCTAAAACCCTTTCCTTTAATTGAGTGTGAATCTGAGTGTGACTCTCCCCTGGCTTGTTCATAGACGGCCATCGCTGCAAACTCAGATTGGTTGATGGAGTGTAGATAGATTTCAGTAGTGGTTCGGTTCTCGTGACCCAAAATCCGCTGGATAGACCCAAGGGGAATGTTGCAGTTGTCCATCAATGAAGCTCCGGCATGTCTTAACGCATGGAAACCGAACCGTCTTATTCCGGCCTTGGCGCAAAGATTTTTCAAAACTTCCCGCCGATCTTTAAACGGACCAACCTCCCTCTCACCACTTGATTGATCCACATAACTATGCCAAAAGACCCAGGGGATATTTCTTTCCCGTTCTGAAAACCTGCGGGAAAGGATATCGAAAACTTTCTGGGTCATCGGCACTTTCCTTGGAGTCAAATGCCCACCCCGTTTTTTGCGGGTATAAAGCACCACATATTTCTGTTCGAGGTTTACGTCATCCCAAGATAGGCGATTGACTTCACTGACCCGAGCAAAAGTGTCCCTTAAGAGCCACAGATAATCCTGGACTTCCAGATCAGCCAAGGCGATCAACTTATCGATATCTTCCAGCGCAGGTATATATTTAAGCTTCTTGGCCATCGGCAGGAAACTCAAGCCAACAACAGGGTTGTCGGTAACCCAGCCCTTCTTTTTCCCAAAATTAAACATGGCTTTGAGGTAGCGGATTTCCTTATTGGCAGTAAAGGCCGAAACTCGGCTACGATCCAGGATGAACCGCTCAACCATATCCCGGGAAATTTCACTGCAACTGAGTTCCTTCCACTGCCTAACCCATTTTCGAGCCGAGCTTTGATACACGTGGTAATAAGTGGCCGAGTGATAAGCTTTAACGTGATCTAACCTTCTATTCACCAGGTCCAAGAAGGTTATGTCGGTTGAGATTGTCTCCACCGGCTTCGCTGGGGGTGGGTTCAAGACCTCTTCTCTTTTTTGTATTTCTGCCTGTTTTGCCTCCTTTTTGGTTTTGAAATATCGGGACGTGTACCTCTGTCCGTTGAGGGTGAAGTCGTGTTTCCACCCTCTGCCCTTCTGAAAATAGACGCTCATAGAGGTCCTCCTTCCCAGGGAAGAATAGAGAACCCCCAAGTTTCCTGCCTCCCAGTACCTGCCAGTGCTTATAGACCCAGCTCTGGCTTTTCCGAAGGTACCGAGCGACCTCCTCAGGAGTCATTATGTTGGTTTTAGAGAATTTGTCAAACTCAACCATTTTGATATCCAGCTACTGGACAGTACATTCAGAATTTCATTGACCTGATTGATTAATGGTTTTAGGGTATCTTGAATCTTTAGTCGAAATCGCATTTGTCTGTTAAAAAGCAACAAACATGCCTATCACTAACTCATTGATATTATGAATCATTTATAATAGCGAAAAAATTGGGAAGAGTTCAGCATATTTTGGGAAGAGCTCAAATCCTGGGGGAGAAAGCTTTGGTAGGAATTCCAACCTCAAAGGCTATTAAATGAACCTAGATTAGCTTGTGGAAGAGCTTCGACGCATAGTCAAAATAGGAGGAAAAAAGTATGGGCTCTGAGGTGGCTAAAATAAAGGCAACTGGCGATGAAATTGTTGGAGTATCCAAGCATATAAAAAGTCTTCGGAGAAATATCAAGGAAGCGGCTCAGGGGGATAAGGATGTTTTGATTTTGGGACCTTCAGGAACTGGAAAAGAACTGGTGGCAAGAGCCATTCATCAACAGAGTCAGCGTAATACAGGTCCTCTTATATCTCTTGATTGCGCCGCAATTCCGTCCGAACTGTTCATTAGTGAATTATTTGGACATAAAAAAGGTTCTTTTACCGGGGCTTATCAGGATATGAAGGGGAAAGTAGCTGAAGCCGAAGGAGGGACTCTATTCTTAGATGAAATTGGGAATCTCCGGCCGGATCACCAAGTTATGCTTCTCCGATTCCTTGAAGAGAGAGCATATAGGATGGTGGGTGGCAATGAATTAAAAAAAACCAATATCAGAATCATATTTGCAACTAATAAAACAAATTTGGCTACGGGTTCTGAAGGTCATTTTAAAGAAGATCTTTATTACCGAATGAATCAACACATGATAATAACTGAGGCATTAAAAAATCGATATGATGATGTTGTTTTTTATGTTAATTACTTTAATAGGAATATTAATGTTAGGACCAAATGTTTATTATATTCATATGGTTTTCCTGGAAATGTACGCGAATTATTAAATCTCGTCGAACACAGCTCTTCTTATGTAAGGGGTTATATTAGGATGCGTTTGGCGGAGCAACTTAAAATTAGCAATGGAATGGAAGCTAAGGCACAAGAGTCCAGTTATTGGAAAGGCTATTTATCTAATTATGTCGTTAACGAATCATATGAAAAGGATATACTTTATTCAACATTTGTTTTTAACAGAATGCACATTAAGAACCTTAAGAAAATTGTGGACCTGTATGAAATTATTACTCTTTTATCTTATGCCAAATTAACCAAAGTGGCGACAAGGGATGTGTTACATATAAGGGATGAGAATTTAACCCCGAAGATTTTCAGAGAACGATTCGGATATAGTTTGCCAGAGGGGAGAAACATAACGATTGGTAATGATGAGACAGATTGCAGAAAGCTACCGAGGGAACCCATGAAGTTATACCCAGAATTTATTAATTTTTTTGAATTCTATCAATATGTTAACCTTGATCGAAAAAAATAGCCTTCTCTTCTCATTCCTAATTCTTCCCATAATATAAAAATCTCTTCCCAAAAAATTTACCCATTAAATAAAGTAATTATTTAAGCTACTTATCAAGTGGCATGCCACTTGCTTTTTATTTTTGCGGACGCGTCGTCATCACCCCCTGACGGGGTGCGAGGAGGTTGACCGGTTTTAAAGGTGGGCCTTGTTGGTAACGCCGGCTCAGTGAGTACTAACAACTTAACAGGGAAGAGGGCGCTCTCTTTAATTCTAACGTTCCTTGAGTCTCATATGAAACGAGTGAACACCTCAGAGAAGGAGAAACAAGACCATGGAAGAATTAAATTACAACCTTCCAGCCTGCTATCGGCCTAACAATTTCGACGAGTTGTTAGGAAACGAGGGTGTGAAGAGGGTTTTAAAAGCGTACCAAAAAAACCCCAATCGCCCTAAATCGATAATGCTTTCTGGCCCAACTGGAGGCGGCAAGACCACCACCGGCAGGATATACGCCCGAACCCTTAACTGTAGCCAACTGACAGAGGGATTTAATCCCTGCGGACAATGCCCCTCGTGCCAGATGCCATTACAAGGGTGTGGGAGCATCATCGAAGTTAACTGTACGATGCGGAGGGGACTCGATGACATGAGGCAATTGATCCGGGTGTCAAACCTTACTCCTCGGCAAAATTTTCGGATCCTTATCCTAGATGAGATCCAAGGAGCTACTTCTGAAGCTCACAACGCTTTGCTTAAACCTCTTGAAGAGCCGCCCGCCCTCACCTATTGGATACTCTGCACATCCGAGCCCAATAAGGTGCCAAAGGCAATAGCCGGCCGGTGCGTACAGTTGGCGCTAACCTATCCACCTCCAGCGGCCCTCCAAAACCGGCTCCGGGAAATAGCTCGGAAGGATTTTGGTCGAGATATTGCCCGCCTTTTACGGCCGTATTTGCTGGACATTATCGATCAATGTGATGGCCAGCCGAGAGCTTCTATCGAGCTGATGGGGGTGCTCGGAACGGCCCTATCCGTGGACAAGAAGGCCTTAAGCAATCAGCTGCTGGCCAAACAGATCGTGGAGAGCTTCCTTGACGATCTCTAGACACCATGCCTCAGTGTGAGTTGTTGCTTTAAGCAAGCATCACACTGGTGGATTTGATTTGGTCGGCCAAAGGCCCCTGGCATGCCGCTGTGACGTGTCAGGGGCCAGTTGGCACCGATCGTTAGATACACGAGCATGGATGGTGTGGACTTTATTGGCCTGAACTGGAGGGTAATGGATGGTAAAGATGAACGTTTAACACCGATGTGGAAGGGTGTTGCGCGGTTGCGCGGTTTTTCAAAGGTAAGTCAGGTGTCACCAAGAAAAATCGGTTTCATGTGGAAATGTACGATTTGTACCAATCTCCATAGCAGGGCCGCGCCATTGATTGTTCATCATGTTGCCCTTTGCCAATACTCCTGGATGTAAGCACAAGGATATCTCGGCTACAGGCAACGTAACTCAAATAGGAGATTTCTCCATGAAGCATGCCACTTCAAAAACTGCGCAACCGCGCAACACTAAGGGTTGTTCCTTAAAGGAATATGCCCTGGTTACTCAATTACCCCGGAAATTTCTCAAGGGGCTGGGGCTTGCTAACTCCATCTCCCATGGAATCCGGAACCTATCCCTTCCTTATTATGGCGTAGACGGAAATATCATCAACACCAGGTATCGGACCACTCTGAGGGCCCATGGGGAGTTTCTATGGGCAAAACAGGACGAGGAGATCCCTTACGGCCTCTGGAAACTGGCCGAGGCCAAGGAAGCCGGATTTGTCGTTCTGGTCGAAGAAGAAAGCGCTTGCCATACCCTCTGGTACAAAGATTTCCCGGCCCTTGGGATACCCGGACCAAACACCTGGAAGAAAGATTGGGAGTCAAGCCACCTGGAGGGCATACCGACGATCTACGTGGTCATTCCTCCAGACCATGGTGGAGAAGGCATCCTGACCAGGCTGAAGGAGTCATCCCTTTGCGGCCGTATCAAGGTTGTGAACCTGGGCAAGCACCGGGACCCGAGCACTCTTTACCTTGCGGCGCCGAAGGAGTTCCAGGGGCGGTTCAAAAAAGCCCTCAAGACAGCAACCCCATTGCGGCCGATAGATATGAAGGCAATCAACCACATAGCCCAGAGCAAAAACATCCTGAAACTGTTCACCGACGACCTAAGGAAATGCGGCATCATCGGGGAGAAGCATGGGTGTAAGTTAATGTACCTCTGCGTCACCACCCGCTTCTTCCTTGAACCGGTTTCGGTGGTGGTGAAAGGGGATTCGAGCGGAGGCAAATCGTATACCACCGGGGGAGTCCTGAAATTCTTTCCCTCGGACGCCTATATTGACTTAACATCAATGTCGGAGAAGGCTCTCATTTACGCCGAAGCATCTTTTGAACATCGGTTTCTATGGATTTATGAAGCGGCTGGCTTGGAGAACCCGTCAGTAAGGTACCTGATCAGGACCTTATTGAGCGAAGGGAGAATCAAGTACATGGTTACCGGAAATGTCTCTGGGGGACGCGCGAGTAAGACAATCGAGAAAGAAGGGCCTACCGGTCTTATCCTGACCACCACCTTGAAGTTCATCGGGGAGGATCAGGAAAACCGCCTTCTCTCAATCCCTATCAACGTGAGCCCAAACCAGACCAGACAAATTCTGGTGGGCCAGGCGGAAGAAGCTGGAGGGGAAGTGAATTCATCGGACCCAAATGGGGTTGGGGGGGAGGTGGATTTATCGCCCTGGCACGAGTTTCAAGAATGGCTCAGGCAATCCGATCAGCGGGTTATCATCCCCTATGCTCCGGCCTTGGCAGAGTTGATAAACCCGGTTGTCTTGAGGATACGGAGGGACTTTACCAAGGTCTGTAACCTGATCAAGGCGCATGCTTTGCTGCACCAGTTAAACCGCGACCGTGACCCGGCTGGAAAACTCATCGCCAAGCTAATCGATTATTCCCGGGTTTATAAGCTCATACATGGCCACCTTCAACTGGCTCATGAGACCGCTGTCCCGCAACACATAAGGGAACTGGTAGAGGCGATCAATAAGGCCAGCGAAGCACATGATTTCCAGGGAATTTCTGGGAAGAGATTAGTCCAGAATCTTGGGATCAACAAGTCAAACGTTTCCCGGGGGGTAAAAGAGGCCCTGGAGAAGGGTTATATCCGGAACCTCGAAGATAGGCGCGGAAGGCCGGCGAAATATGTTCTAGACAACCCCCTTCCGTCAACCAGGGACATTCTCCCGTCACCACAGGAGCTCAAGGCACACTGGAAAAAGAAAAAACCCGGCAAAGGGGACCGGTGAACTGCTAAAGTTTTGGTGTAAATTGGCTTGAATAATACAGGGGTGGCAGCTTTTGATGGGCTGCCATCCCAATCTCCCAATGGATGTGATGCGGTAGACATCCCGTCTAACCACCATAAAGCATCTTTAGCCGGTTTTCCTTGACGCTTCATCAAGACCTCAAGGGACAGAACACCTACGGCCTTGTATCGGAACCTGAAGGTGATCAGAAAGACGGAGGAGGCTTCGTGGACACCATCAACCAGCAGTGGTAGGCGCGGACACAAACGATTTCCTCAGCCCTGTCGAGACCAGGGCAGCTCAATAAAACCTTGTATCCGAAAAACCGGATGTGGTACAGATTTTTATTTTTTTTCCATTCCTGGTTTGATTGTTTTTTGTAAGATTAACAAATCGCTGGCAGGTTATTGAGTCAGAAAACCAGATATCTCATTAAGTGGGGAAAAAAGTGGAAAGAGCGGGGAAGAGAAGGAAGGGGCCTCGGATTATATCAAAGCATGAGCAGCATAAAATTAACTCTGGCAAACGTCTGCAGCAGAGAATAATAAATACCACCTTACGAGGCATTACAGAACTAAAGGTATTAATTCATAGGTCTGTCTTCTCCGGATTATATGGTTCCGAGAAGCTAGAACGAGCGATGGGAAACCAGGAAATCAAATGGATTCCTAATAAAACACGGGCATTTTCTAGCTACTCATATAAGGCCAATATACAACTCGAACAGGGTGAAGTCGATATATTTTCCTTGCGTAAAACTTTTGGACCTTCCTGTATAATCGCCACCGCTGATTCGACTTATGACATGCTTCACTACCTGCGTAAGTCTCTTCCTAACTTAAAAATATACTCACTCGAATATGCGATCGACCACTATTGCAAAAATCCTGAGGCCGTCGCTGACATATTTTATCTTTTAAGACGCTACCTCTATAGAAGAAATGCGAAACTTACCTCAATGGTTGGTGGAAAGTTCTTTGGGTGGCAAGATTGGTTGAAAGACTTGAGGGAAAGTAACGCAGTTTATTATATTCAAATGGGGAAAAAATCAGGGAAGCATATTAAGGTCTACGAGCGGGGCCCAGACTCAAAGAAACTCTCTGGCACCAAAGAATGGCGTCACGAAGACGTAGACCGAGTCCGCATTGAATTTAAGCTCAAACGCTTAGCAATTACCAAGAAATACGGCCTCAGCACCTTGAAACAATTGCTGATGGCCCCTAAGTTTGCCGATATTGCTTCGGAGTATGTTCAGTTCAAAAACTTCAAGTTCTCCTCAGAATTGCCGCAAGACTGGGATGATTACCTATCCGAGGACGGTCAGGGGAACCTGGAAAGTTTCATGCAAGAGGTATTATCAGCCAAAGATAAAGACAAGGTCAAGAACGTCATTCAGTATGTTGAAGATAACCAAAGAATGCAGGTCCTTAAAAAGCGTATCATTGAGGCTGCAGAGGCATTTGATAAACATTGGGGCAGAGGATCTTACCGAATCGTCAAATAATGTTGCTGCAAAAGCCATAGTATAATAAGCAATAGTATATGTGTAACACTTAAATCAACTACTTGAGCCCTTCCTTGTTACTCTGTAATTCTACCTGACATTCCATAACTCCAGCAAGTGAACTGTACTTTGCCCACAGCTTGGTGAAATGCTACATGCCATTGGCTTTGTCGTTGTTGTTTGACCCCCGGATTTACTTGTGCAAGAGGGGTGTTTTTGGCTTTTGTCTGCCCCGGCCAACTTTCGTACCCCTGGTTTGGCGTGAGTGTGCCACTGGTCCCGCCAAAGTGGCCCCTGACCCCAACCGTTTTCGCCGCTGAACTGCCAAAGCCCACCCGGAATACCCCAAAACTGCCATGTAGTCCCGCCGACCATAGCTTTTCAATGCCTCAGACCACCAGCTAGGGACTTTTGCCACTTGTGTGTGGCTGACTCCCGGATTTCTCAGTTGCGGTGGTCTGCTCACCGCTGTTGACAAAGCGGTAACCAGGAACCGCTAATCGCCGCAATTGGCCCTAAAACCTCAGTCTACAGACCCCGTTTGAACAAGCAATCTATTCATACGGAGGTCTGTCATGGAACTGAAATGTGATTATCTAGGAAAAGACTGGCGCCAGGCGAAGCAAGAAGTGAAAGCTGTGCTGATTGGTCGGGCGAAGGCGCGGGACGTCATTTCCTATTTTGAGCTTGCAGTCCGGGTGCCTGCCATCAAGTTTGATCCGGATTCTCTGACGCTGCGGACGTTGCTCCAGGAGATTGGCGCTGAAGAAAACGCGGCTGGGAGAGGGATGCTGTCTGCGGTTGTCGTTTACAGTGCTGGCGAAAGGCAACCAGACCTGGAGTTCCTTTACTTGGCGACTCAGCTCGGGAAAAACACCTCCAACATCATGTGGTGCTGGCTCAATGAACTGAAACGGGTGTTCAATTGTTGGTCGCAGGCCAAGAGAAAGCCAAAGTCTCATTGCCAGAGGTCTAAACAACTATAAGTTACAGTGGGGAGAGTTGGGCCATTTGTTGGTGGAGCTTGCCCCTCTTCCCTTTTTACCGTTGCCAGACAGGCTTATGGTTTCATTTCATGCCTGCAGAATTTACAATATTTGGCTGGAGCAACTGCCACCTATGATAACCATATCTGGTATCAATTATTACCTGACTGGCTGCGCATAAAGAGCAGTAACATTCAATCATGGGATACAAAAGAAGCTTCAACATTTTATTTCCCCAAGATGTTTACATCAGCTAATTGGCAGCTTGGATGGTTTGCCTTCTTCCCCATAATTACTCCCAAGAATAGGGTGCGCTGGTTGTTGTGAGGATTTTTGGTTAATAAATGCACCAAACCTGGCGGCTCAAAGCAGTCCTGTCCATGTCGGTAAGAAAAAGTTTGCTCCCCTTCCACATAGATAACCACCTCCCTTTCAGGACTTTGCGTACAATGCGAGTGTTGTCAAAGACGTCACCGCCCTTGATGTCCGCCAAAGTCGCCCGCTTCAGGCCAAAATCTTCGGGAGCAATATTATAGGTCCGAACCGTACCGTCTTTAAGCTGGCTCACCGGGTGGGCCTCACGAGGCTGATTTCGTCGAACGAGTCCTCGCCGAAGACCACAAAGGCGCTTTTGCCCCCCAGGTTGCCCAACACCTGGACCAGAGGCTCGGTGAAGCGGGCGTCATAGCCCCCCAGCACCCTGGATGTTGCCGCGGGCTCAGTTGGTCAGGGGCCTTAGGACGTTAAAGATGGTGTGGATGTGCCGATCTCCCGCGGGGGCCGATGGAATAACCCATGGCCCCGTGGAGTGGGGAGCGAACCGAAACCCGATGTCCACCTCCAGGATGCACCAGCCACCTGATCCGGCGTCAGGGCCAGAATAATCCCCAAGGCCTCCTCATTTAAACTTTGTATAAATGGCCGCCAGGAAGATGGGCACCAGAATCCAGCCCGCCAGCCTCTGAAAGTAGATGAACACCGTGAAGCGGCCAGAAATTCTGTCCGGTTTCCATTTTTTTTGCATCCCCAGGTCCACCATGGGGGTGAACTGCTCGAAACTGAGCAAAAATCTTCCCAGGATGCCATAGAACCGGCTTTTCTGCGGCCAGTCAATTTCTTTGAGATTATGGGGGTCGTAGTAAAAAGCTCCCAGAATGACGATGGCCAGGGCAGCCCAGAAAATCCTGAAGGGTTTGCGGCCGTAGCCGGCCAGAAAATCCCAGAACACCACCTTGGCCCATACTGCCGGGTTCAGCCACTCCACCCAGTTATTGGGCCAGGTCTCCTGCCGCTTCATATCGATGAACACCTCATCCGCCAGGCTTTGGTGCCCATTTTGCTCGAAGAATGACTGGAGCTGCAGGTAGTTCCGGTTATCAAAGCTGCTGTGATGCACCCAGGCGATTAACTTGCGCCAATCCTGCAGCCTGCCCGGGCCTTCCGCCGTGGCAATGAAGTTGTATATCATCCCGGAAAATCGCACCTTGTCTTTATCCTGGGGCCATTCAACTCCCAGTATCTTCAGGTTGGCGAAATGGCTATTCCTCAAGTCAGCTTCGGTTTCGATACTCAGACCGTTTAAGGTGGTCTGCCCCTTTGCTTGAAGACCGGCGGCCATTAATCTATTTAATCTGACATTTTCAAAGTGGATATCCCGATCCACGACCGCACGTTCCAGATATAAGTCAGAAATGGCTGCTATCCCCGGTGAGGATACTCTTTTCAGGCTTGATGTGCCGATAACGGAAAGATCGGATAGGTGAGCATCCTTTAAGTCAACCGGCCCGCGGAAGACGCCCCCCGTTAAAACCGCCCCTTGCACCACATCAGCCTTCAATTCGCCGATCCTCGCACCCGCCAGACTAACCGGGCCATTGAACAGGGCGTCGGTGAACTGAAGCAGTGACCCCACCTTGAGGTTGCGGAAATTCGCTTCCCTGTCGCTGTTAAATTGAGCCCTGCTGGCATTAAACTGTCCGGCACAGTCGGTCCCGTCAAAATTTACCGGCCCAGCAAAAATTACGTCTTCAAAATTTGCGAAAGTGCCGACCTTCAAACCAATGGACTCCAGCCCTTTGGTTACATCCAGAAACTTCGCTTTCTCGCAGAGCAATACCAGGCCAATATCCGCACCGTCAAAATCTACCGGCCCCTTGAACAACGCTCCTTGAAAATCGGCCACATTGCCGACCTTGAGACCGGGGAAACTGGCGTAATTTTTCTCGCTTAAAAAGCGAGCATTTCTTGCCCAGAAACTCCGTTTGATCGTTGATCCAGCAAAATATGCTCCGCCGTGAAAGATAGCCGCCGATATATCGAAACTTCCGCCTACGTTCATATTCCTGAATTCCGTGGGGCCTTGAAACTCAGCATGGTCGCTCAGGACGTTTTGACCCACCTGCATCCCATTGAAATATGATCTGCCCCGATTTAACAGACGCGCCTCTATCAAGCTGAACTCATTGCCAATCCTGGCCCAATTAAAGTTCACCAGGCTAGAAAAGATAGTCTTATTGAAATAAGCGTTTTTTGCCACCTCTAATCCCAGAAAATAGGCCTGCCCCAAAAAAAGCGACCCGGTAATCTGCAAGCTGCATTTAAACAGGCTGTCCTGTAAGTTCACGTCCCCTTGGAAAATGCAATCTACCAGCCTCACCTCGTAGGGCACCACCGCAGAGCGCAAATCGATCCGGTCATCGATGTTAATGATGGCGTTTCTTAAATAGACTCCATGGCGATGGACTTTTAGCCCCTGAAACCCTCCAGTTAATAGGACCTCTAGAAATTTTCCTCTGATTTCCCGTTTTTTTTCGTCTTCCCCGAACCGCTTTCTCAAATCCGCGGGGTTCCCTCCCGCTACCTGTTTCAAAACTTCCACTTCCCCTGGCCAGAGCGGCTTCAGGTCAGGGGAACTCTTACACGTAATCTGCGCCTGAACCAGGTTGGCGCTACTCATTAAGAAAATTAACCATAGCGCCAGGAGCGCCAGTCGGGACTTTTTCATATCATCACCCTCTTTAGTGATTAAAAGGAAATGGACCGAAAGATTTGTAGTCCCGGTAAATATTAATCCGGACTTCCTGGTGGGAATTCGAGAACCAGTCTCCCGAGCCTGGCCGGCAATTTTAACGGAATCACTGTTATGATTCATGATAGCTGAGCGCGGTCATCACGCCGCTATCATTTATACAAATATGTGGGCAACATACAAAAATACCAGGATGAAGGCCCCGGAACTCATCCAGCACAAGGTCTTCTTCTGGGGCCGATACATCATTTCCGTGGCGGCAATGCCGGTCGTAATCATCCCCATCAACCCGGTGCCCACGTGTAGGGTGGACACTACCTGCAATAAGGGCTCTTTAACATAGATAAAAGCCCATAATTTCCAGGATGCCAGATTGATCAGGTTGCTGCCGAAAAAGGTTGCCTACCGCCAGGTCCACTGCGCCGATCTGGAGGGCGCTCAGGGTTACCACCAGCTCGGGCAGATTAGTGGCCGCGGCCGCAAAACGGTGTCCACTGCCGATTTCTGCGTTGGGCTGAGGGACACTCTCTATCACTTAAAAGCAGGATATTAATTGCATAGGCTTTTTATTAATCAAGCCATAAGCCTATCGGCCATTAGACATGAAAAGTCTCGAACAGAAGGTGTCTACAGAATAATATCGTATAACTACTAAGAACTTATCAAATAAACGTATACGGCATAATTTTATTATAAATCTTTAATTAAACTAATCACACTATCGATGTCAATAGAAGAAATTTTATCTGAGCTTTTCCTGTGGGAAAGCCTGTCAGTTGCCCTTTGGGTTTTCAATGATCGCAGCTCCCATTTCCGTGGACAGGAACAAATGTGGTGCAGATTGGTGGCGGGGTAAAATAGAACCTCTCTTGCCAAAGCCTTGCCTTATCATCGAACCAGCATAACTTGTAGGTATGATTTGCATATCGAAATGAGTTCCATGTGGTCCCACTTGCCCTCTGTCTCCAACAATCCCAGCAGAACTACCCCCAATTGCAGCGCTGGATTGTGTGCTGACATACCTATGCCGTCATAAGCCGGAATCAACAAGGAAGGCGAAAAAAAGTAACGGGGAGACGCTTGGGCTGCGTAGAAGCGCAGTTGTAGTCGGCGTCCGCCTGCGTGAGAAAGTCGATGTCCTGTCCGGTCGTCAAGTGGTACTTTACCAAGAAGCACTCGCCTAAGGTGCGCCTTGAGCAACGCAGAAGGTGTCAACCTTAAGGCGCTTTGTTATGTATTTTTGATTCCGATTACGTGACCAGCAGACTGCAAGGGCCTCAAGAAAGGGCGGCGTTACAGACTATTGAAACACCGCCCTCATATGTTGTTATAGCCTCCGTAGATCGTTCAAAACATCCGTAAGCTCATGGCGGTTATCGCTTTCTGATCATCCGATTTGCAGTTCAGAATACGCTTCAGAAGCCCTCGAAGACGTTTATGCTACGATCTGGCGAGGTCGAAGCGGTCAAGGTTCATTACCTTGTTCCACACCGCGGCAAAGTCGTGCAGGAACTTCTCCTGGGAGTCCTCACAGGCATAGACTTCCGCCACGGCCCGGAGTTGGGAGTTCGAACCGAAGATGAGGTCGACACGGGTGCCGGTCCACTTGAGTTCGCCCGTGGCGCGATCACGACCCTCGAACACGTTTTCGTCTTCCGAGGTTGCCTTCCACGTCGTTCTCATGTCGAGCAGATTCACGAAGAAGTCATTGGTGAGCGTCTCCGGCCGCTTGGTGAAGACGCCGTGCTGGGACTGTCCGAAGTTGGTATTCAAGACGCGCATACCGCCAATGAGAACCGTCATCTCAGGAGCGGTCAGCTTCAGCAGGTTCGCCCGATCAACCAGCAGTTCCTCTGCCGTTACTGCGTATTTGGTTTTGAGGTAGTTACGGAACCCGTCCGCAACCGGTTCGAGTACGGCAAAAGACTCCACGTCGGTTTGCTCCTGCGACGCATCCGTACGTCCCGGCGAGAAGGGCACGGTCACATCGTGATCCGCGTTCTTTGCGGCCTGCTCGACGCCGGCGCAACCGCCCAGAACAATCACGTCAGCAAGCGACACCTTCTTCCCGCCGGACTGGGCGGCGTTGAACTCCTTTTGGATACCCTCCAGGGTTTTGAGCACCTTCGCCAGTTGCGCCGGCTGGTTGACTTGCCAATCCTTTTGCGGCGCCAGACGAATACGCGCCCCGTTCGCCCCGCCGCGCTTGTCGGAGCCGCGGAACGTGGATGCCGACGCCCAGGCGGTGGAGACCAGTTCCGAAACCAATAGGCCCGAGGCCAGGATCTTCTTCTTGAGGTTGGCGATATCCGCCGCGTCGATCAACTCATGATCGACTGCGGGCACCGGGTCTTGCCAGATCAGTTCCTCTGCTGGCACATCCGGGCCGAGATAGCGTGATCGGGGGCCCATATCGCGGTGGATCAGCTTGAACCAGGCCCGGGCGAAGGCGTCTGCCATCTGGTCCGGGTTCTCGTAGAAGCGCCTGGAGATCTTTTCATAGATAGGGTCGACCTTCAAGGCAATGTCCGTGGTCAGCATGTTGGGCGTCCGACGCTTCGACGGGTCGTGGGGATCCGGCGCTGTACCGGCGGCGGCGCTATCCTTCGGTTGCCACTGATGCGCTCCGGCCGGGCTCTTCGTCAATTCCCAATCGTAGCTGAACAGGTTCCGGAAGAAGTTGTTGCTCCACTTCGTGGGCGTCTGGGTCCAAATGACCTCCAGGCCGCTGGTGATCGTGTCATTGCCTTTGCCGGTGCCGAAGCTGCTCTTCCAGCCAAGGCCCTGTTCCTCAATGGGGGCGGCTTCGGGCTCAGGCCCCACATGGGACGCCGGGCCGGCGCCGTGGGTTTTGCCGAAGGCGTGACCGCCGGCGATGAGCGCCACCGTCTCTTCGTCGTTCATCGCCATGCGCGCGAAGATCTCGCGAATATCTTTGGCCGCCAGGAGGGGATCCGGGTTGCCGTCCGGCCCTTCCGGGTTGACGTAGATCAGGCCCATCTGTACGGCGGCCAGTGGGTTTTCCAGATCCCGGTCGCCGCTGTAACGGCTCTTGGGCTTGTCGCTCGTAGCCAGCCATTCGCGTTCGGCCCCCCAGTAGGTGGTGTCATCCGGCTCCCAGACATCCTCGCGCCCGCCGCCGAAGCCGAAGGTCTTGAAGCCCATCGACTCGAGTGCGCAATTGCCGGCGAGGATAATGAGGTCGGCCCAGGAGATCTTGCGGCCGTATTTCTGCTTGATCGGCCAGAGCAGCCGGCGCGCCTTGTCGAGACTCACGTTGTCGGGCCAGCTGTTGAGGGGCGCAAAGCGTTGGGCGCCGGACCCCCCGCCCCCGCGGCCGTCGCCGATGCGGTAGGTGCCCGCACTGTGCCATGCCATCCGGATGAAGAGCCCCCCGTAGTGACCGAAATCGGCCGGCCACCAGTCCTGCGAGTCGGTCATCAGCGCATAGAGGTCCTTCTTCACGGCCTCCAGGTCGAGTTTTTTGAATTCCTCAGCGTAGTTGAACTCCACGCCCATGGGATTGCTCATAGGACAGTTCTGGTGAAGAATTTTCAGGTTCAACTGGTTCGGCCACCAGTCCCGGTTCATCGTACCTCTCAAGGTAACGAGTTTGCTATGTTCATTCATAAAGTTTCCTCCTTGCGTTGTCTGAACTTATGCACCGTGCCTCCTTTGCACGGGGTTCGGTAACCTCAAAAAGCCCCGGCGCCCGCACCCTTGGTAGGCACCACCCATCCGGGAAGGCGTTCGCACCTCAATGTGAGCTGACTTCTTTAGGAGATGAACCTCTTGCCTCAGGACGAGCCCGCGCTCACCCGCGGTCAGGCTGTTCTAATTGTTGGCCACCGTATTCCAAAGGTCGTAGGTTAAGGTTTTTTGCTCTTTTCCATATCCTCTTTATTCTGGCGATTGCCTTGACACGTGGGGCAAAGGCCAAAAAAGTTCAACTGCTGATGGGTGATCTTATACCCGGTCTGCTGCGCTATTTCTTGAGAAATACCAGCCAAGGCCTCGTACTCTGGATCAAGGATCTGACCGCATTGGGTGCAAATGAGATGGGGGTGCGGGTAGGGCTTATTGCCGTCGTAATGGCTCCCCATGCTGGCAAAAGTAATTTCGAAGATCTCGCCCACATTCTTTAGCAGACTTAAAGTCTTATAAATTGTGGCCAGGCTGGTTGTGGGATAATCGGCTCTGATCTGTTCGAAAATCTGCTCTGCGCTCGGGTGCCCTTCACTCTTAGATAAGATCCGCAACATGGTCATGCGCTGCGGCGTAAGCCGGCACCCTTTATCCTTCAGCACCCTGATCATATGTTCCAGACGCTCTTGAGGATCAGCCAAAACTCCCCCTTATACTATTTCTCTATAAATAATAACTATCAATTAGATGTCAAGGACCTGCTAACATCGTAGGCGACCATGAACGTCCAACTTGAAGGCAAATGCCCCTCCTCTCAGCATCTCAAGAAACATTTATAAGATAGCGTCTAGCGAATTACTTGCCAAACCCCTCCCTTATCACCAGGCCAACAAAAACTGCATGAATGATCTCCATATCTTGCATGGGTCTTTGTGGGGAGGACGATTTCAGATGTTAAAGATTAAAGGAGGTCAGGAAGCCGAAGGAAATAGCCGGAACCCTTCAGGTCAAAAAGTATTGATATGCTGTGGATATGGAAGAGGGGGGAGGCGACAGTCTGGCTAGCAGGCATTTTGAAAAAGCAAGGGCACCCTGTTAGAAACAGAGTGCCCCATGCCCGTATAGCCGCCGAGGTAGTAGTCCGACTCCCCGGTAAGCTTGAGTATAGCATGTTCACCCTGGTTGAGCATTTTCGGAATCTAGGAATCTGTCAACCGAGGTCGCGATTTTCAAAGTTGATTGAACGGTTATGTGCTGTTTTGCCGTTTCCTTTTTTTCCACGGCTGGGTTTGTTCACCCAACCGTAGCGAACAGAATCGACACTTAAAAGATAGCCTTTCAGTTCTTCTTGTTTGGCTTTGTTAGCACGCATAAAGATGGAGTGAAGCTCATGGTCCACGTCATCGATGTTTGCACCTCTCTTGACCGCCTCGGCAAACCACTCATCACCCAAGCTGTAGTTTCCTTTCTCGTAATACACTACACCAAGAAGTGTGCAGGGATGGAAACTATCGGGATCGAATGAAAGTGCACTCTCAGCCAACTGTATGGCGTCATCGAATTGGTGTAAGTCTCGCTTGCATGCCCCTTTGGTTGTACAAAGTGCCGATTTGAGATGCTTGTTCCGTTGGCTCGTCACCTCTATCTTGCTCAAAACTTTGAGTGCTTCAGTTGGGAGATTTGCCTTTCGATAATGGCTACTGGCATTTACCGCTTGCCAGGGATCGTTGTCCTTTTCGAAAAACCGGCGATACCACATCGCCTCATTTATATGAAATTTCCGCTTAATCCCAGGATATTTGAAAAAGTAGCCATTAGTAGAAAGCCAAAGCACATTCTTTTCCGATAGCCTGTCACCCTTTTCAAGTTTGAGTAGAATCTTTTTCATCGGGTACAGATGATGAACTTCGACATGGTAGATATCGTACTTTTGCCATAACTTTCGGCGAATATTTCTTTTCTCTTGTCCCTCAATTTTAGCGCGCAACATCTTAAAATCAGCCTCTCCCGTTTCTTCCAGCTTTCTAACAAATTCGCACAGATCGAACATGCCTTTATCACGGATCCACTGTTTGTCCTCGACAGATAATGCTCGATTTACATCCAACCGATCGAGAATCGAGGACAATTCACTTCCGACACCCGAATAATCGCCCATGTATGGAACGAAATATTTGGCTATGAGTTGATTATGGCGTTCAATGCTCAGGGGAGAAGACATTAAAGACAAATCCTTTTCAAAAACACCTGACTGGTAATGTCATATCGGCCTAAATCTTTGAAACCATAAATTGTCACCTGGGACGGTGGATTCCTGGTTTGGTGCGGGCACGAACCTCGGTAAAGCTCCATTTGTAGCCCGGGCGCGCCAGGTTCTATGACATATTAAATTCCTCGTTCATGTATTTTCTTGTCAAAAGACGAGAATAGTTTTTCTGGTGAAAATTCTTCTATTTTGTACTTAGAAAATCATCCCTATCCCGGAGGGCAAGGATGCAGGTCATCGATTTTCCCTGGGCTTGGCGTGCCGTTATGAACGCTGAACGAGGAATAGAATATAGCTTGCCAGCCCAGGAACTTATCACCGGTCCAGCAAAAGAAAAACCTATGAACTTCATATCTTCCCAGTGCATATGTGGGGGGAAGAATTTTAGAGGTCTCTGCCGATGGTGTGCAATGTTGCATGCTGGAAAGAGGGTGATCCAGAGGTCGAAAAGAGTCGATCTGTTCTATATATGAAAAATCTGTTCAGCTGGTAATAAGTTAAGAATCAGAGCAGGTATCCGTCTTTTATCATCAAACTTTTCGTCAATATTACAACATGGTTTAAGAGTGATAATAATCAAAGAATCATTCCTAAAAACTGAAAACCGCCCCCAGCAAGGGGCCGTGAAACCAACCGTGGATCGCAATATCCTTAGTGCTACCACTTCCCGAAAAATAACGGCCGCGATAGCCACCGTAGATACGAATGTTTTTATGCACCTGGTAACCCAGCAAAGCCTCAAGCACACTGTCAACGTTGTTGTAAGCGACAAAGCCAAAGCCACCGCAGTCGGCTCTGAGCAGCAGGTTAACCTTCGGCGTAAACCAGAAACCAATCCGCATCCCCAGGAAAGGTTCAAAAATCGAGAACTGGAGTGAACTAACCAGTGACCCGCCGCGGGTTACCAGCTCCTGGCCCGAAGTATCGGTTAGAGTGGCATTCAGGCCCAGCCTGATGTCCTGATTGAGGTAAGTGTAACGAAGACCACCCAAAAGCTCGAATGATGCCACGGGAACCGGCTTGTCGGGAGTGATAGGTATGGTTCCTACGAGATAGCGCACTCCTACATCCTGCCAAAGGAGGCGAGACCAAAGCTTAAGGTTGCCCGAAAGTTGCAGGCGCACCGGAACAGGAAGCAGCTGGCCTTTTAGCTCCCTGGCCCCGCCGGCACTGATGGAATCGCCGATATAGATAAAATTGGTGTCGGATATCAAGCCCCATCTACCATACCAGATCTCCAACCGGCCCATGCCTCCCATGACTTTGCTGAAAAGCAAGGGGACCAGGTTATACCAGGGGACGTCGGCCACGGTGGTGCCCCTGAATCTACCCTGGTGGCTGAGGTCAAGATGAGCCCCTGGAACCCATAAATACGGGGCCAGAAAGAACTGCCAGCCTTTTTTATAGATGGGGAGGCGGTCATCTTCCTTGGCGGCATCAGCTTTTTCCTTGGCGACAACCGACTCCTCTTTGACTAAGGCTGGCTCCTCCTGTGAGTAAGCACCCGTGCACCAGACGAGCAGTAGGATGATGATAAGTGTGACTTTCCATCCCCTCATGGTTTCCCCTCCAGATGGTAATTCCCCGGAGCTCCCTGCACCGGATATTAGAGCGAACCCCTACTCCCAGGCAAAGATCTTTTTCCAATCCTTTTTCATGGAGATGACGAACCAGCCATCCTGCTTCGCCTCATCGTAAAGCGCCTGGGTGAAGGTGCCGACCTTGGTGGCCGGTAGCCCCTCGGCCGGGCCATAGGCATACTCGCGCTGGGCATCGTCATGCAGCACCAGCATCATAAGCCGCGCCCCGGAGCCTGCCCCGGTGTACTCCAGCATCTCCCGGTCGCCCCCGGAGTTGCCAAAGGCGGCCAAGGGGCGCTTGCCGATGAACAGGTTGATACCGATGGCCTTGCCGGCGTGGTCGTCAATGAATAACACCTTGGGCAGCCGCATGAGCACCGGCTTGCGGTCCTGATACTCATACTTGGTGGCGATGCTCGAGCCCACCACCTGCTCCGGCGGTATGTCGTAGACTTGCTCGCTGTATACTCGGACAAACTCCTGGCCGCCGCCGGTGACGATGAAAGTCTTGAAGCCGTTGACCCGGAGATAGTGCATGACCTCCAGCATGGGGAGGTACACGAGTTCGGTGTAGGGCTTCTGGAAGCGAGGATGCTTGGCCCGGGCCAACCATTCCTGGGCGATCTTTAGAAACGCCTCGGTGGTCATACCGGCGTGCGTAGCCCCAATGATTTTGGCCCACTCCTGCTCGGTGAAACTGGCAATGGCCCCCTGGTCGTTCCCCAGGATCGCTTTGAAGGGATGCTCGTTCTTCCACTCTAGATGCTTGGGCGCAAGTTCGTGCACCCGGTCCAGGGCAAACATAGCCTGGGTGTAGATAGGATGTTCCACCCACAACGTGCCGTCCTGGTCGAAGGTGGCGAGGCGGTCCGCCGGCGGCACATAAGCAACGCTGGACTTATCCGTAACTTTCCGGACAAAACTCACGATCGCCTGCTTCGCCGGCCCTTCGTTCCAGGAGGGCAACGGGTCCTGGGCCAGGGCCAGGCCGGTAAAGGTCAAGACCGCACAAGTCCCAATGAGGCAAAGAACCACGATTTTCCTAAGAACATTTCTCCATTTCACAGCTAACCCTTCTGTTGGAGATAAGGGGAGTGCGGGCCAGAGTAGCCCAGGCATGGCTTCCTCCATTCTTGGTTGGTTTCTCAGGCAGCTTCGTCTATGGGCCGTAGCCAGTGGGACGAAGCCGATAAATAGGGTTAGAAAGAGAGAAGCCGCCAGGGGCTTGTTGATGATGATTCCAGCCAACAAATGCGGAACGGCACCCCTCGATTTATTTAAGCATTCTTTTAACTAATTCAAGGATAAGATCATTACTTTGCAAGTGACCCCTCTCTGCGCTGCCTCCTTGACAACGGCTAAATGGGCACTACTTTTTAGCTAATTATTGTCTTCCCAGTTTTCTCACCCTTATGAGCCCTCTCCATGAGCAATGAAAACCTACCCCCCCGAATCCACGTGCTGGCCAAGCCCACCGGGGCGACCTGCAACCTGAACTGTTCCTATTGCTTTTTTCTGAATAAAGAGCAGCTCTACCCCGGCAGTCACTTTCGCATGAGTGATGCGGTATTGGAGCATTACATTCGGCAGCTCATCGAGTCCCATCGCACTGATAAGGTGACGGTGGCCTGGCAGGGCGGAGAACCGACTCTGATGGGCATCGACTTCTATAAGCGCGCCCTCGAATTCCAGAACCAGTACCAGCGGCCGGGCATGAGCTTCGAAAACACCATGCAAACCAACGGCACGCTCCTGAACGACGCATGGTGCGAATTTTTCCGCGAGCAGGGCTTTCTCATCGGCATCAGTATCGACGGTCCGGTTGAACTGCACGATGTCTACCGGGTGGACAAGAGCGGCCGGCCAACCTTTGACCGGGTGATGCGCGGCCTGCGGCTGTTGCAGAAGCACGGGGTGGAATACAACATTCTGACCACCGTTAATCGGCGCAACGCTGATCACCCCCTCGAGGTTTACCGATTTTTAAGGGACGAAGCCGGCGCCACCTGGATGCAGTTCATTCCGGCCATCGAGCGCCTCAACCAAGCAGGGGTTTCCCTTTACCAGGAAGGGACCTCCGTTTCGGAGCGTTCAGTGCTGCCGGAACAGCTCGGCAATTTTCTGAGCACCATTTTTGACGAATGGGTCCGGCATGACGTCGGCCGCGTGTTCGTGCAGACCTTCGAGGCGACCGTGAGAAACTGGCTGGGCCTGCCTTCCTCCGGCATGTGCGTCTTCGATGCCACGTGCGGTCATGGACTTGCCCTGGAGCACAACGGCGACCTGTATTCCTGTGACCATTTTGTCGAGCCCAAGTACCTACTGGGCAACATCCGACAAACTCACATGATGGATCTGGCAGGCTCAGAGCAGCAGCGCACCTTTGGCCGCGCCAAGCTTTCGACGCTGCCCCGTTATTGCCGGGAATGCGAGGTGGGCTTCGCCTGTAAGGGCGAATGTCCCAAAAATCGGTTTCTTACCACGCCGGAGGGGGAACCGGGACTAAACTATTTGTGTGCGGGTTACCGGGCCTTCTTCCACCACGTCGACCGCCCTTTGAAGATCATGGCTGGCTTGCTGCGCCGGGGCCATCCAGCCGCGCAGGTCATGGAAGTCCTCACCGATGAGGCTGGCCGGTCCGCCCTACCGTTTTCCAAAACCGGTCGCAATGATCCCTGCCCGTGCGGCAGTGGTCTTAAGTTCAAGAAATGTCACGGCCGGGAGGTGAATGTCCAGGCCAGGAGAACTTCCCTGTAATTAACGCGGCCTCACCCATGCCGGGAAACCTCTGAACCAGGAGTCCAAGCTTAATGATCAACTGTTTTATTGCACCCTAAAAAGGAGGATTTATGCCAGCAGAGAAGCAACCCAACATTCTGGTCATCTGGGGCGATGACATCGGCATGTGGAACATCAGTGCCTATAGCCACGGCATGATGGGCTACCGGACACCGAACATCGACCGCATCGCCGCAGAAGGGATCATGTTCACCGATTGCTATGGCGAGCAGAGCTGCACCGCGGGGCGTTCGGCGTTCATCACCGGCCAAAGCGTCTTCCGCACCGGCTTGAGCAAGGTGGGGATGCCGGGAGCCGATATAGGCCTGCGCGGCGAAGATCCCACCATCGCCGAGTTGTTGAAGCCGCTGGGCTACGCCACCGGTCAGTTCGGCAAGAATCACCTGGGTGACAAGGACGAATTTCTGCCTACCAAGCACGGGTTCGATGAGTTCTTCGGGTTCCTGTACCACCTGAACGCCTGCGAGGAGCCGGAACTGCGCGACTATCCCCCCGAAGCCGACTTTCCCAACTTCAGGAAGAACTACGGCCCCCGGGGCGTGCTCCGCTGTTCCGCCGACGGCCGCATCGAAGATACCGGCCAGCTAACCAAAAAGCGGATGGAGACCATCGACGACGAGGTCCTGGATGCAGCCACGGAATACATCGACCGCCAGGTCAAAGCCGATAAGCCGTTCTTCGTGTGGTTCAACACCTCGCACATGCACTTCCGGACCCATGCCAAGCCCGAGAGCCTCGGCCAGTCCGGCCGCTGGCAGTCGGAATACCACGACGTCATGATCGACCACGATAAGTGCGTGGGCGCCCTGCTGCAGCAACTGGATGACCTGGGCATCGCCGACAACACCATCGTCATGTACAGCACCGACAACGGGCCGCATATGAACTCCTGGCCCGACGGCGCCATGACGCCCTTTCGCAACGAGAAGGATTCCAACTGGGAAGGCGCCTTCCGGGTGCCTGCTATGATACGCTGGCCCGGCAAGATCAAGGCCGGCACCGTGTCCAACGAGATCGTCAGCCACCTGGACTGGTTACCCACCTTCCTGGCCGCCGCGGGCGACCCGAACATCAAGGAGAAACTCCTCAAAGGCCATCAGGCGGGGGCCAAGACCTTCAAGGTGCACCTGGACGGCTACAACCTCCTGCCTTTCTTAAAGGGCGAGGTTGAGAAAAGCTCTCGGGTGGAGTATTTCTACTTCTCCGACGACGGCGACCTCATGGCTCTGCGGTACGATAATTGGAAGCTGATCTTCATGGAGCAGCGGATGGTAGGCACCCTGCGGATCTGGCAGGAGCCGCTGGTGCCGTTACGGTTTCCAAAGCTCTTTAATCTGCGCACGGACCCCTTCGAGCGGGCGGACATCACCTCAAACACTTACTGGGACTGGGTGCTCGATCACGTTTACCTGTTTCTGCCGGCGCAGAAAGTCGTGGGAGAATTTCTGATGACGTTCCAGGAGTATCCCCCGCGCCAGAAGGCGGCGAGCTTCACCATCGACCAGGTGTTGCAGAAACTCCTGGGGGGCGCCGGTAGTCGTTAACGTTATCTTAATACCCCGCAGATTCAATGGCACAGAGGATTTGCGGGGTACGCCTTTTCAATAAACATCGGTTATATCGGGTCGAAAGCAGGAGGCCCCGATCATTCCATCAAATAGCCAAAGCATCGAGGTTCGCATGCCTCTCTTGCACATCTCAATCTCAGACGCTTTAATAATTTTCTTTTTAACTCTCGGTCCGCTCAAGGCCATTGCCCCTTTTGCGCAGTTGACTCAGGGAACCGACTCTGCCTTTCGCCGGACCTTAGCCTGGCGGGCCACGGCGATTGCCACGCTTATCGTGATTATTGTGGCCCTGTTAGGTGCAGTCATCCTACAAAATTGGCATGTTTCCGTCGCCGCGATCGTCATCACCGGGGGCCTCATCCTCTTCTGCCAGGCATTCCAGCTGATCATGCAGCCCTCGGCCGTTGCGCCACCTCCCCAGCAAAAACCCGGACAGGCTCCGCCAACCATGGCGATGGCCCAATTCTCCCTGGCCCTTCCTATCCTGGTCACTGCTCCCGGCATCGCGGCCATTGTCGGATTCATGGCTATTGCCGGAGGCGATTGGACTCAAAAAGGCATTGTCTTCGCGTCGTTACTGGTGATCATGGGGCTGAACCTGGTCACCCTACTAAACATGGAGGCGATTTTAAAACGTGGCCCCTCACCTGCGCTTAAAGTCCTGGGATGGGTGATGGCCATACTCCAAGCGGCGCTGGCGGCGCAATATATAATTAATGGTCTGGTTCGGTTAGGGGCGCTCCCCACTCTGGGATCATAGGGTAAGAAATGAGATGAATGTCTCCAACGAACTCGCTAGAGAACGCACCCGCGAGGCTGCTGACCGAACCCTTATGGCATGGATTCGTACCTGCCTCTCGTTGATTGGGTTCGGGTTTGGCATCGCCAAATTCCGGGACATTTTGGTTGAAGGTGGTCTTATCCGCCGAGCCGGCGATAATATTAACTCCACCATGATTTTTGGATTGAGTTTTATCTCCCTCGGCATCCTTGGTCTCCTCGCCGCGGTTATCCAACATTGGCGAATTCTGCACCATATCAAGCTTGAGGATTTCCAATATACCGGCTTCCGCCCAGTGGTAATGATAACCGCGATCCTATTGCTGCTCATCGGGCTCTTTGCTTTCATCTCTATCCTGCTAAGGGTTTAATAGTAAATGAAAGATAGAATTATGAAGGCTCAATAGATTGAAAAGAACCAGTATTTGAGAAGGGCCTTCGTACTTGATAGCTTGCCATCCCCTTCACTTATCAGCGAGCCATCAAAAATAGCATGAATGATTTGCATATAGAAATGGGCCTGTTGTAAGGCGCATTTTCAGGCTCCATCACATTGAGGAAAGGACAAGGACCCAATAGTTTTAAACCTACCCTCACGGTTGTCACCCCAAAAAGCGCTGTTAAAAGCTTATCTCAAGCATCATTCCCAGCCAATCCCTTCGGTACTTATCAATTCAATAGATAGATCAAGACACTAATATCAGTACTATAAGGAATCTTTATATTATTAGCGCAATTACTGCAATTAAATACCATAGTTACTTGCTAAGGAGAGTTATAAAGCCATCTTATTTGACTTTACAAGCTATTTGTGTTACATTTACAATTATGACACACCAAAAGCAGGCCTCAAAGCGTAGTATTGAGATAGTAAAGCAAATTATTAAGGCTCATCAGAGGCTATTTGATGATGTCTTTGTTGAAGATGCACACGAAATACAAGCTATTCTGCAGCAAATGATTCATGGGAAGCCTAACCACAAGTCTGTCATGCTTTATCAATACTTACTTGGATGCTTTCTTTTTGCTGGGGGTGGGGACCAGTCGAACTTAGGCTACTACGCCAAGCAGCGGGTCAAACCGACCTTAAACAGGGTCAAACGAGTTGTCACAGCCGCTCAGTGCCCGAAGTTAGCCACTTTTGAAGCGTTTAAGAGTTGCGGCTACCAAAAAACCACGCAAAAGTGCAATGAACCGGCTTTCTTGGGAACCTGTCCACTGCCGACTTTCGACATGAAACGGGGGTCTTTGAATCACATGGCGTTCTCGCTGTTCTTTTTTCTGCGAGATGTCTGTAGGAGGGACTTTTACGCATATGTCATGCAGCACTTTGGGGAGGGCCAGTTGCCCGCTGGGGCCATCAACGAGCGCCTCCACGACTTCATCAAGAAAGTCACCACAATTGCCAACGTCGGCCCGAAGCTGGCTCACATGGCCCTGTCCAGCCTGTTCTTGACCCGCTACCCTGGCTGGGACTATCGCCAAGTGGGGCTGCACATGATTGCCGTCGACAGCCTGGTTCACAACTTCCTTCACCGGACCGGTATTTTGGACAGCTACCAGCTCGACCATGCCTATGGACCTCGCTGCCACACGGAAAAGGGGTGTTTGGGGGTGATCCAAGATTTGGCCAGCCGAATTGACTGCCGGGAGTTTAACCCCAACCTTCCAGCCCACTTTCCCCGGTTCATTCAGTACCACATATGGGCCTATTGCGCCAAAGACGGCGAAAACATTTGCAACGGCAACAAGTGCAAGTCCGGCAAGCCGAACTCGGCATGCATCCTTCACCAACAGCGGTTGTGCAACCAGTTGCCGCCGCAAAAACCAGCCAATCAACCTGTGGACCCTTACTTATTCCCATGAACCACGCCAAGAAGGGGTATTTAACCATGTCAACGTTAGAAGCCCACTGCCAGGAGTCCATGAGGCGGTTTGGACAGGCGTTCGAGGCAGTCCACCGGTGGCTGGATGAACTTGCAGGAAAGCCGCCTTATGGGATGCGTCACCGCCGGGTCCGGCACCATGAGGCTGGCATGAGGGAAGCCAAGGTCCTGTTTGGTGACATAGCTGGCGAAGTGGCTCGGCACCACATCATTTCCGACCTCAAGGAAGAAGGCTGGACCGAGACTGATCCATTTCCCCGGGATGAGCAGCACTATGTGGCATTGGGCCTGTTTTGAACCGAGTGGCTCATGAACAACAAGGAAGGCCATGGACAGCGAACGTGAACTAAAATGTTTGGCAGCAGTGTGGGCCCTGAGGGGGATTCTCACCCCGGCAGGGTTCAAAGACTTTAAGCTGAATGACGGGTTGGTCTTCTGGGACAAGGAAGAGCTGGAAGACCTGCTGGACTATGTCAAAGCCAAAGAGACGCCGGCGACGGCAAAGCTCCTGTCAACCAACTCCCGTAACACCATAGAAGAAGGGGTGGACGCGGTCAACTTGACTCGGAATGGGGTGTTTTTTAAGAACTTGGCACAGTTAGGTGGTTTGCTGAAGCTGACCGAAGTCGAACGGGACGTCCTCCTGTTTGCCCTGCTGTTCCGTGAGGAGCCCGGTTTGCGGCAAGCGCTGCACGAACTGACCTATTGCGGAATCCAAGCATATTTTGACCACTTGGCCCGCATTCTGAAGGTGCCCGAGGCCGAACTTCGGAAGGCGGTGCGCAAAGACGGCACTCTTGCCACGGCAGGCCTTCTCGAAGTGTTTAAAGGCACCCACGGCTCGTTTGAGCTAGAGCCCTTGGAAGGCCTCTACCAAGCCTTAGGGAAGCCAGAAGGTGGAGTGGAGGGCATACTGTCGTCGTATTTTACCAAGTCTCCGGCGCCAGTCCTGTCATTGCAGGATTTTGCCCACTATCCCAACTTCAGCCTTTTGGTCCGTTATGTGCGGAAAGCGGTGAAAGCGCGGGAACCGGGGACCAACGTCTTGCTGTATGGCCCACCCGGTACCGGCAAGACCGAATTGGCCCGGACTCTCGCACAGCATGTCAAGGCGCGGCTGTTTGAAGTGAGCACCGCAGACGACGACGGAGAGGCTTTACCAGGTGGGCAGAGGTTACGGGGTTACCTCCTCAGTCAGCGAGTGCTGTCTCATGCCTCAGACTGTCTTTTGCTGTTTGATGAAATTGAAGATGTCTTCCCTTGGCCCGATTTCACTCTATTTAAGGACTTGCATCAGCACAACTCCCGGAAAGGGTGGACTAACCGCCTCTTGGAAACCAATCAGGTCCCGGCGGTGTGGATTTGTAACCGAATGGACGGGATTGATCCCGCCCATGTCCGCCGGTTCGACCTAATCATCGAAGTCCCTCTGCCGCCGCTACGTGCCCGAGAGAAAATGCTGGCAACCAGGCTGGGCGGCTTGAAAGTAGACAATGCCAGCCTTCGGGAATTGGCTCAAAACATCCACCTGGCCCCGGCTCACATCGACAAAGCCGCGAAAGTGGCATCATACTGCGGAGCCCGGACGGCCGAAGACACCGGCACAATCCTCCAAGCCGTCATTGGCAACGCTCACAAGGCGCTGAACTTGAAGCAGGGGAAAGAGTTTGGGCACCAATTGGACGCTGCCTACAGCTTAGCCCATGTCAATGCCGATCATGATTTGCAGGGGCTGGTCAAGTGCTGCCGCCGATCCCATTCCATTCGCCTTTTCCTCCATGGCCCGCCGGGGACCGGAAAGAGCGCTTTTGTGCAGTATTTGGGGCAAGTATTGGGAAAAACGGTACTGCTCAAAACCGCTTCAGACCTCCTCCGGCCGTATGTTGGCCAAACGGAAAGGGAAATTGCGGCGATGTTTCGGAAGGCTGGTGATCAAAAAGCGATCCTCTTCGTTGATGAGGTGGACGGCTTTTTTCAAAACCGCCAGCAGGCCCATCACTCGTGGGAAGTAACCATAGTAAACGAGTTTTTGGGGCAGCTCGAGCGGTTTGGCGGGACCTTTGTCGGCGCCACAAACCTCAAGGAAAGCCTGGACCTCGCTGTGTTCAGGCGGTTTGATTTCAAGGTGGGGTTCACTTACCTGAAGCCGGAGCAGGCATGGCTGTTGTTCAAGGCCATGGCGAAGGATTTGCAGGCTCATTTACCCCTTTCGGAGATCGGGCCTTTCCAGGCAAGATTGGCCCGCCTGCATCATTTAACGCCCGGGGATTTCGCCGTTATGAAGCGCAAAAGTCTAATGCATGAGAAAAAGCCAACTGCCGAAGCGCTGCTCACCTGGCTGGAGCAGGAAATTTCCGCCAAATCAGGTCTTAAAAAGGGCTTGGTCGGCTTTTAAGGCCCGATTAACTACAACTTCCGAAAAAATCTCACTTATTTATCTGTTGGACGCCCTTCTTTTCCTTTAAACTTTATGCATGCCCCAAGGCTCTAAATTCAATCTAGACCCCTTTCATTTCCGTAATATTCATCCCCTCATTGCCATCGGTACGGCCAGTGATCGTTATGCCGGCTAGATCGGACCAATTTATTCACCCGACCGGTACCAAGGCCGCATAACCCAACGAAGCAAAATCATAGCCGGAAGAACATTTGTCGAAAAAGTCCTGCCAGTAGATAGTGTCGAAGAGTATTTCGAACATTTTTCGGTTCTCGAGATCGATTTCTCGTTTTACCGGCAGCTCCTGGACCAAAACGGCGACCCAACCCAAAACTACCGGGTGTTGAAAGACATACGCCAAGCACCTTAAAGACGATGACCGAATCATTCTCAAGGTCCCGCAATTGGTCACCGCCCAGAAGTTCCACAAGGGCGACCAATACCTTGACAACCCAGCCTATTTCAACCCCAAACTCTTCACTAGCCAATTCTATGAGCCCGCCGTAAATCTCTTGAGTACCAACCTCACCGGCTTTATCTTTGAACAGGAATACCAGCGGAAGGAAGACCGGGCTCCTGTGATGGCGATGGTCCACGGTTTGGATAAGTTCTTCAGCCAGATCCCCAAAGACCCCCGGTACCACATCGAATTGAGAACCGACCTTTACCTCAGGGATCAGGTGTTTGAAGTTTTGGGGAAACACGGCGTAGGGCAAGTCTTATCCCATTGGACCTGGTTACCGCCTTTGAGGAAGCAATTGGCCAAAGCCGATGGACGGTTCTTCAATGCCGGGAATGAATGTGTGGTCCGGCTACTGACGCCTCTGAACATGCGGTATGAAGACGCTTATGCAAAAGCCTATCCTTTCGACAAACTCGTAGACGGGATGCTCCAGACGGAGATGGTTTTGGAAACGGTGGACATTATCAAGGGCGCCATTGAAAAAGGCCTGCTGGCCAACCTCATCATCAACAATAGGGCCGGCGGCAACGCCCCGATGATTGCCCAAATAATCGCTGAAAAGCTATTCCCAAAAGCCCCGCCAAAAAAGAAAGGCCAACTGAGCCTCTGGTAGCTGCCATTGATTCCCGGTCCATCATTGAAAAGCTTGGAGAACTGTAGTATTGCTATTGTACTACAGGGCCCAAGATCCTATGTTAAATGCAGACTGGAGATAAGCAGTGACTTCCGTCTTTATTTCCTATTCCAGCAACGACCTGATGAGGGTTGAACGGTTAGCCGAAGCCTTGGGGCAGGAACAGGATATTACAGTTTGGCTTGACACCACCAACATCTATCCCGGTGATGATTTTCTGGAGGAAATGAAAAAGGGGATTCGGGCAGCTGACAAAATCATTATTTGTCTGAGCCCTTCCTTTAACAAAAAGCCCCCTGTTTCGTGGGTCAAGAAAGAGCTCAAAATGGCCATGTTGAGAGAAAGTGAGACGGGCAAAGGCATCATCATTCCCGTGAGAATAAAATCTGGAGGACAAATCCCAGAAGAAATCGGCACCAAGGCATATGCCGATCTATCGACCAAGAACAGGTGGAACCGGAACCTGCCACGGTTAATTGCAGCGATTAGGCGATCGGTTTAATTGATGGTGAACTTAGAGGGTAGTAAGTGCCCGGATTGCAAGGAATTGAGGCTTTTTCTGGAAGGCTGCAAGGTCTTCCAGCGCCAATATCGTATGGGCCATGGTGACATCAAGCCTTTATCATTATTATAAAGGGTTTTCGTCACCATTGCTTGATTCCCGAGTTTGAAGCATGACCGGTAAGGACTTGAAAGGTAGCTACCAAATAACGCCAACTTAGTTCAAGGAGATGATCCCATGCCCAGCGAAATTCTCAATTTAACGGCGCAGATCGTCATATCCCATGCCTCCATGACTGCACTGACTCCCAAAGAATTGCTGGCGACAATTAAAGCAGTCCATGATGTTTTGGTATCATTGGATAAAGAGGATAAAGTTGAAGTTCCGGAAACCAAACCTTCAGCCAAACTTCAGCGAAAACCTCGAAAAGTAAAAATGAAAGAATCACCTGAGGCCAAAGCAGTTGAAAATGAGGAAGGATTGCCTGTTGGAGACCCAGATTACATGGAGTTTATGGAAAGCCGAGAGGGGTAAACGGCACCAGGTACCGTCTCAACCCATTCTGACTTGATTTACCCTATAATCAATGAACCAAAAGGAGATAACTCCATGTCCAGCGAAGTTTTGAAACTAACCACAGAGATTGTCATTTCCCATGTTTCCTTAACCGAACTGACCCCTGAGCAATTGGTGCAAGAAATCAAAGAAGTCTACAATGTCTTGGCTTCTCTGTATGGCGGGGGAATTTTGGAGGAAGCGGTTTCTGAAAAAGCCGAAGAAGCTGGCGTTGTAAAACCTTCAATCCCCTTGAAAGATATCGTCAAAGCCAAATATGTGGTCTGCCTGGAATGCGGCAAAAAGCTGAAGACTTTGAAAAGACACCTGCTCAAGGCTCACGGTTTAATGCCGAAAGAATATTATCAGCGCTATGGCCTTGATCCCAAGAAATTCCCGCTGGTTTGCAAGGATTATTCTGCGGCCAGGAGCAAAATGGCTAAGGACCGGGGATTTGGGACGAAAGGTGCCACGGTAGAGTAACGGGACCCAGCAATGTTATTTTGTACTCAATTGAGGGACCTGTCGCGGTCCCTTTTTGTTGGGCCAAAAAATAGGTAATATTATCAGAATATCTAAAAACTTGCCAGGAGCTTATAAGGCATTGTCAAATCTCGAGAAGCTACACACGCCGGTCCAAGGGAAAACTTACTCACTGTTTGCCGAGGGTGACGATAGCGAATATTACTACACAGAAATAAAGCGCTTGGCAGATGTTTTCCTCCAGCGCTGCCCTGACGAAAAAAGGCTATTGGGCCTGATACAGAAGGTGGGAGAAAGGCCCTTTCTTTTGGGCTGGAAAACTACGAGGGCTGATCGGAAGACACTCAAATTTGTTAGAAAGACTCTTAGGCAGTCATTGTCAATCTATACCCAAAATGTTTCGAACCACTTGAAAACCTTGCCCCTGGCGAAGAGAATGGACAGTACGCTTGTCACGACGGAGGAGCAATACCATCTGTACATGCTTGAGATCGAATTAGTGAATAGAATCTACAGAGAAGAGTTCAAACGCTCCGAATACAAGTTCGCTCTCATGGCCCACTGCCTGCGTGACTTCAGGCCGGGCTGCCGCTCAGAAGAAGGTGAATTCGAGGCCGTGTGCAGGGGTTGCACCGAGGACTGCTTCATTCACCTCGGGAGTGTCCTCCTCGAGAAATATGGCATTAAACCTTATATTTCTGTAGAAATGGACCAGGAAAGGCTCTTTAGAAGACTCAAGCAAGAGCACTCCAGCATCGGTGCCCTCGGAATCGCATGTATTCCGGAGCTTGCCATGGGCATGAGGCTGTGCATCCGCACAGGCATCTCACCCGTTGGAATTCCATTGAATGCAAATCGATGTGCCAGGTGGATGTCGCAGGCTTACGAGACCTCTTTCAACCTCGAACAACTTGAAGAGCTTCTTAAGTGAGCACCAATGTAGTTCAAAAATAGCTGTCACATGGGGCAACAAAATCTTCTGACCCAAAAGTATTGTTATATTCTGGATATGAAAGGTTTTTGGCTTCGTGATAAGTGTCGGGTCATAGCAGTTATCTCGCCATTTCTGCAAGTAGTGCCCCTGCTTAATGGCGGCGGCCCAGATGGTTGCGGATGGCTAAAAGAAACAAGGAGGATGAGCCGATCACCAGGTTCCCGAGAGCTATCTGGGGAACTCTATGATAAATTTTGTCCCGGCTCCGGGTTTGCTCCAGACCAGCAGCCGGCCGTCAACTTTCTCCAACAGATGCAGGGTCACCTTTATTCCCAGGTGAGAGCTCTCGGCCTCCCGCCGGTCACCAGGGATCAGCAGATGCTCCCTGAGATTTTCCACCTCCAGGCCGGGGCCGTTGTCCTCTACTTCAACGGCTACCTTGCTATCTCTTCCCTCCACCCTAATCTGAATTTGATCGGCGTATTTCATGGCGTTGCCGATAATATTCTGCAAGATGACTTCCATGGTGTAAGGCTCGAAGGGAAAGACCAGGGAACACCGGCATTCCTCGCAAGAACCACCATCTATTTGAACTTGTACTTCTTTATCCTGAAAACGCAGTTCCTTCAGTTCTTCTATGCAATGGATCAGGACGGGATAAAAGTCCCGGGACGTAAGGTGCAAGGTATCGCTGGTAAGGGCCTTGAGGAACAGGACTTCCTGCCCGAGGGTATGGGTCAGGCGTTGGGCGGCATCTTCAACGACGGTAAAGCTAGTTACCAGAGAGTCGAATTCCGGTTGTAATTCTTCATAAGAGGGACAGTTGCCCTGAGAAAGACAATGGTGAAGGGTCTTGTCCAGATTGGCCAGCTTCCGCTTGATCCTGCCAGAGAAACCGTGAATGCCCAAAGCCAGGTTTTTATAATGGTGTCTTAAGGTGGCCACCTGGAATTCGAACTCCTGGTGCAAGGTGTCCAGACGCAGGCGGTTATCTCTAAGACGCTTTAATACGAAACCTATAATTCCCCAGGATATCCCGCCAAATACGGAGAAGAGAAGCATCATGGGCCACATATGGAAGGCGAAGCTATGAAAAAGAGCGTCGGTCACATTACAAGTGGTCCCTGACATCAAACATTCGTGAAAGTTAAACGCCAGCATGGCAAGGGGATGCCCGATCAGGATGCCGCTGGCCACGCCGAACATGACGCCTACCCAGGGATAGAACCAGGTTTTCTCTTTATGGGTAGGGGATTTCAGCACTACCGGATTGGGAAGTTCATCGTTCATGGGACATCCCTCGGAGACTCGAACGCTTTCAGCCGGGCTTCGAGTTCTTTTTTCAAGTCGATCATCTTCGTCTCCCAGGAGCCGATATACCGGGCATGTTCGATTTCCGTCAAACTTTCCAGGGAGGCGATCACCGCGTCGATTTCCCGGGAGGCTTGCTGAATCATCTCTAACTGCCGCTGGGCCTCCGGGTCGGGAGCCTGCTTGATGAGGCGACTGCTGAAGCCGCCGATCACCACATTGGCGTTTCGTACATGATGCGCCAGGGTGACTATCAATTCCTGCAAGGTCTCCAGGGCTACCTGGCGTCGCTGCGATTCAAGCCTCTCCTCAGTCAGCCTCTCTTTCTGGAGGTACCAAATCCCCATGCAGAAGCCCGCCAGCCCGCCCATGAAGGCAAAAGCCATGCCCATGGTCAGCATCTCCGGACCGAAGGAGACTCGCAGATGGTGTCCCCAGAAGGAGAATGCCACGGGAAAGTGAGATATGCGGGGGCCAAGAGTATTGGCCAACATGGCGAAGGGATGGATCAGGAGGTAGCCCAGTAACATCCCGGCCAGGGTGAACCAGATTATCTTGCTTTTTTGCATAATAAAAAGTTCCTTAGGCTTCCAAGGACCCGCCCTTGCACTCCTGGTAATTAAATAGGGATGTCGGCGGCCTGGCGGTATTTGACGCAAGGGGTCCATGATCTTAGCGGCCGCTTACATCCCTTGCAGGACGTCTGCCCCTGGCGCTGCTTGCAGTAGCTATTAATGACGTACTCGAAGATCCTGGCATTCCGAATGGCAAAGGCGATTTCTTCGGCGATGGAGTCCAGTAGAAGACGTTCTTCGTCCGTAAAGGGCTCGCCACCGGATTTATTAAGGACCTCCATCACGCCGATCTTTTCCTCGCCCGCGGTCAGGGGAATGGCGATCAGGTTTTGGGTGACAAAGCCATGTTCGGAGTCGATCTTCCCAAAGAAGCGTGAGTCGGAATGCACATCGTTGACGACCTCCGACCTCTGGGTTTGCAGGATTGACCCCGCTATACCCTTGTCGGCGGGGAAGGTCACGGACATGAGGCACTGCTTGGCAGGGCCCTCGATGCTATAGAACCGGAAGTTCACCTGATCCTCGTCCAGGAGAAGAACAGAGGCTCCTTCCGCAGACACGGTTTCCATGATGATGTTCAAAACCGCCTCCAGGAGTTCGTGGGGATCCAGGCATTGGGCGACCATGGAGCTAATCGTCAGGTAGGTGTTGAGGTACCTGGTCTGTTTCAGAAGTTGCCGGTTCGAGGCGTCCAAGCGTAAGCGACTCTCTCGGAGACGCTGTAAAATGAAGCCTATGAAACCCCAAACTATCGCTCCAAACCCGGCGAAGATGAGCGACATGGGCCACATATGCCAATGAAAGCTGTGGGAGAAGGCTCTACTTATATCCAACGGGGCGCCCGAACTAATAGAATTGTAAAATTCATGCGCCAGCATCGAAAGTGGATGGCCGATTAAGATTCCCACAGCAATGCCAAACAGGATGCCTATCCAGGGATATACCCAGGTTCTCTCCTGTCGGATCGGTTCGCACTGGTCAGGATTCATATATACCCCTTGATTGACTTGGTAACCATACCCAGCGACTTAGTAATTGAACATAAGCGGTCTCTGCGTTCTCTGCTCCTCTGCGCTGAAAAATAATTAACCGCAGAGACGCTGAGGGCGCAGAGACAAATATGTCAAATTGTTTATGAGGCTATGTGTATTTGAGTATATGTTAAATTTTTTTCTTCATTTCAAAGTGCCATTTCCAGGTGATGAACACTGCTGGGTAGATCAGCAGTTCCAGCATCAATGATGAAAAAACACCTCCCACCATGGGAGCGGCGAAGCGCTTGGCCACCTCCGCGCCGGCGCCGACGCTCACCATGATCGGCAGCAGTCCGAACAGGTTGGCCATGGAGGTCATGAGCACGGGCCTGAGGCGTGAGAGCGCTCCGTCCATCACCGCGTTCCGCAAGTCTTCCAGAGTGTTCATCCGGCCTTCACGGATACCTTCCTCATAAGCCATGTTGAGGAAGAGGAGCATGATCACCCCGGTCTCCACGTCCACCCCGGCCATGGCAATGAACCCAACTACCACGCCGATGCTGATGTTGTAGCCCAAGAGGTAACAGAGCCATAACCCGCCCATGATGGAAAAGGGGAGTGAGAGCAGGATGATGGTTAACTGCACCACTGAGCCGGATTCGAAGAAGAGCAGCAGAAATACCAGGGCCATGGTGACGGGCACCACCACCAACAGTCTCTCTTTGGCTCGCTCCAGGTACTCGAACTGCCCGCTCCACGTAAGCGTATAACCCGGGGGCAGTTGCAGTCTGGTCTTGATGGCCTCTTTGGCCCGGGCGATGTAGGTGCCCAGGTCGATGTCCCGGATATCCACGTAAATCCAGGAAGTGCGCCGGGCGTCCTCGCTTTTGATCATGTCCGGACCCTGGTGAATGTCAATGGCGGCTAACTGCCCCATAGGCACCTGGGCGCCGGTGGGCGTGGGAATAAGTACCCGGTTGAGAGCCGGGAGGTTGTCGCGGTAATCCTGAAAATAGCGCAGGTTCACGGGATAGCGTTCCAGGCCTTCCACCGTCTGGGTGATGGTCATGCCCCCCAGAGCGCTCAAAATCACATCCTGGACCTCCCCAACGGTAAGCCCGTAGCGGCCTGCTTCCTTACGGTTGATTTTGAAGTCCAGGTAGTAGCCCCCGGTAGTGCGTTCGCCGTAGACGCTGGCAGTACCCGGAACGGTTCGAAAAATGTTTTCCGCGTTTTCCGCCAGGGTATTCAAGACTCCCAAATCCGGTCCCAGGATTTTCAGACCCACCGGAGACCTGATGCCGGTGGAAAGCATGTCGATGCGCACCCGGATGGGAAAGCCCCAGGTGTTGGCGAGGCCTGGAAATTTGACCGCCGCGTCCAGTTCACGAATAAGTCGCTGGGTATCATAACCCGGCCGCCATTGACTGGGGTCCTTGAGTTTGATGGTGGTTTCAATCATGTTCAGGGGCGCCGGGTCAGTGGCCGTCTCCGCCCGGCCGGCCTTCCCAAAGACATACTCCACCTCCGGAAAAGTATAGATGATACGGTCAGTCTGCTGGAGCACGGCCTTGGCTTCGGTAACCCCGATTCCCGGCATGCTGGTGGGCATGTACAGGAGATCCCCCTCGTCCAGGGGTGGCATGAACTCTGTACCCAGCTTCAAGAGGGGGTATAGGCTGATCAACAAGAGGGACACCGCGATCAGGATGGCGGCTTTGGGATTTCGACAGGTTGTGTGCAAAATGGGCCGGTAAACCGCGGTGGACCAACGCACCAGGGGAATCTTTTCTTCCGGGCGGATCTTTCCCCAGACGAAGTAGTACATCAGGACGGGGATCAGGGTAATGGCCAGGATGGAAGCCCCGGCCATGGCAAAGGTCTTGGTGAACGCCAGGGGGCGGAAGAGCCTGCCGCTCTCGCCTGTTAGGGCAAAGATGGGGAGAAAGGAGACCGTGATGACCATGAGGGAGAAAAACAGGGACGGCCCCACTTCCTGGGCTACTTTCAGGATAATGGACTCCCGGTCGGCCTCCGGGCCGGCGGCGTGGAGGCGCTTGTGGGCATCTTCCACCATGATGACCGCGGCGTCCACCATGTCCCCGATGGCCAGGGCCAGCCCGGAAAGGCTCAGGATATTGGCGGTGATGTTAAGTTGATGCTGCAAGATAAAAGAGATTAAAATCCCCAAGGGCAGGCTGATGAAGGCCACAATGGAACTCCGGAAGTGGTACAAAAAAAGGCCGCACATCAGGGAGACGATGATCAATTCTTCCGTCAGGGCCTCTTTCAGGGTGTCCACGCAGCGCTCGATGAGCCCGGAGCGGTCATAGGCCGTAACCAGGCGAACCCCTTCCGGCAGCCCGGCCTTCAGTTCCTCCAACTTAACCTTAACCCGGTCGATGACCGCCCGGGCGTTTTCCCCGAAGCGCATCACCACGACGCCGCCCACCACTTCGCCCTTGCCGTTGGCCTCCGCCAGGCCCCGGCGCATGTCCGGCCCCAGGCGAACTTCCGCCACGTCCTTGATGCGGATGGGAGTCCCTTTGTCGGTGCCTACCGCGATATCTTCCACGTCCTCCAGGTTCTGGATGTAACCCAGACCCCGCACCATGTACTCGGTTTCGGCCATTTCAATGACCCGGCCGCCAACATCCTGGTTGGACATGCGGATGGCGTCCTTCAATTTGGACAGGGGAAGATTGTAGGCCGCCAGTTTGTTGGGGTCCACCAGCACCTGGTACTGCTTGACGAATCCTCCGATACTGGCAACCTCGGCTACCCCAGGCACCCGCTGGACCTGGTAGCGCAGGTACCAATCCTGGATGGTGCGCAGGTGGGCCAGATCATGTTTGCCGGTGGTGTCTTCCAACGTATAGATATAGACCCAGCCCACTCCGGTGGCGTCGGGACCGAGGGCGGGATTAACGCCCTCAGGCAGCCTCCCCCGGACATAATTGAGGTATTCCAGCACCCGGGAACGGGCCCAGTAGATATCGGTGCCGTCCTCGAAGATGACGTACACCAGGGAGAGACCGAACTGGGAATAGCCTCGCACCACCTTGGAGCGGGGGACCGCCAGCATGGTGGTGGTCAAAGGATAGGTCACCTGATCTTCCACCACCTGGGGAGCCTGCTCGGCAAATTCGGTGCGGATAATCACCTGTACGTCGGAAAGATCGGGAATGGCGTCAATGGGGAGGTTATAGGTAGCGTAAAGCCCCCAGATCAGAATGAGGGTCCAGATGACCAGGACCAGGAAGCGATTGCGGTAGCAGGCTTCAATAAACCGGGCGATCATGGAACCGGAACTCCATCATAAAAAAGGCTACACTTGACGATCAATGCCGGTGAACCGGCGGCGGAGCCTCAGGCGGTGGAGCACTGGGTGCTGGAGCCCCTTCCAGCTTGGGAGGCTGCAGCATCTTGGTGGCCGCTTCCCGGAACCGGGATTCGGAATCCAGCAGGAAGACCGCGGAAGTGACCACCTCTTCACCGCCTTGCAGGCCTTTGAGAATCTGCACGAGCCCCTCTCCGCTTTGGGCGCCCAGTTTTACTTCCCGGGGATCGAAGCGCCCCTGTCCCAGGGCCAGAAAGACGTGCTGCTTTTCACCGGTGTTCAAGACGGCTTCCCTGGGCACCACAACTGTGGGATGCTTCAAGGGTGATTTGATTTCCACCTGGGCGAACATATCGGGTTTCAGCTTGAGCCCGGGATTGGCGAATTTCAGGCGCACCTTGGCGGTGCGGGTCATATCCTTTAAATAAGGGTAAAGGTACTCGATGTGGCCGGTGAAGGCTTTTCCCGGGAGATAGCTCAAGGTCATTTCGGCCCGTTGGCCCACCGCCACCCACGGCAGCTCATACTCGTAGATATCCGCTTCCACCCAAACCGTTGACAGGTCGGCCACCTCCAGAAGGGTCATACCCGACATCACGAACTGGCCTTCGGTCACCATGCGTTTGACCACGATGCCGTGCACCGGGGAAGTCAAGAGCAGGTCCTTTTTCACCTTGCCGGTTTTTTTCAGGGCCTCGATTTGGGAGGGACTGATGTCAAAATATTCCAGCCGCCGGCGAGAAGCCTCGGCCAGACGCTTGCCACCCTCGGCTATTTCGGGAAACGGGCTTTTGGCCAAACTTTGCTCATACCTCAACGCCAGCAGATATTCTTGTTGGGCCGGCACCAACTCCCGGCTGTAAATGCTGAGGAGCGGCTGGCCCTTCTTAACCAGCTCGCCGGTGGTTTTGATGTAAAGGCGGTCCACCCAGCCTTCCATCTTGGTGTTCACCAGGGTCAGGCGGCGCTCGTCATAGGCCACTTTGCCCACCGCCCGGATGGTCCTGGATAGAGGTCGGACCTCCGCCTTTGCCGTTCTCACTCCCATGGATTGCAGAGTCTGGGGGTCTACGGCGATGGTGCGGGGACCCATCCCGGGCTCGTCTTCATAAACCGGCACCAGGTCCATGCCCGTGGGGTCCTTACCAGGTTTGTCGCTGACGTACTTGGGGTCTATGGAGGACACCCAGTGCTTTACCTTGCGGCCTTCTTTGGCTGCGGGAGCAGGAGTCAGGGGACCGGGGGCTGCGCCGTGCAGCATAAGGCGGTAACCTTGCCAGTAAAGTACGCCTCCGGCAGCCATCAGGATGACCAGGCCTAGAACCAAACCCGGCAAAAATCGACGGGTGTTCATCCCTTTACCTCCAGCCAGCGGGGCAGCTCTCCCCCACCAGCCATTCCAACGCGGTCTACCTTCAAGGTCATCGGAATATTGGGCATCGCCATCATCGCCGACCTCCGGTTTCCATGGTGCTCGCGCTTTCAGAAATCTTGGGAGCCTTTTCTTGGTCTCCTTTCTCCTTAAGAACTTTTGGCCATGCGCCTGGCATCTTGCCGCATCAACCACTTGGTCACTTCCACCACCGGGAGGAGCAGAAAAGCCAGGAACGCGGCGAAGAGCCATTCTTTCCAGCCCAGAGGCACCGCGTGGAACAGTTGCGCCAGAGGAGGCACCTGCACCACCGCCACCACCATAATCAGAGAGATGAGCGTGGCGAAGAGCAGAAAACGGTTGGCAAGCACCCCCACCCTGAAGATTGAATGATATTCCGAGCGGCAGTTGAAGGCGTTTACCAACTCCGCCAGGACCAGGGTCACGAAGACCATGGTCTGGGCCCGGGTTAGCGATAGCTCCTGGTCCCCGATCACCGCCAGATAGCCGTGGTAATAATGGTGAAACAGAGGAATCAGGCCCACGGTGAGATAGGCGGTGATCACCACCATCAGGGCGATCACCGATTTGGTGAACACCCCTTCTTCCGGCGGGCGGGGCGGCCGCTGCATGATATCCGGGGCTTTGGGGTCCACCCCCAGGGCCAGGGCGGGAAGACCGTCCGTGGTGAGGTTCACCCAGAGGATTTGCAGGGCCACCAGGGGCAGGGGCATGCCCAGGAAGAAGGTGCCGGTCAAGACGGTGATCTCGCCGAGATTGGCGCTCAGAAGAAAAATCAGGTATTTTTTGATGTTGTCGAAGATGGCCCGCCCTTCCTCCACCGCGGCCACCAGGGTGGCGAAATTGTCGTCGGCCAGGATCATGTCCGCGGTCTCCTTGGTGACCTCGGTGCCGGTGATCCCCATGGCCACGCCTATGTCGGCTCTTTTCAATGCAGGAGCGTCATTGACCCCGTCCCCGGTCATGGCCACCACTTCCCCTTGAGCCTTGAGCAGATTCACCAGGCGCAGCTTGTGCTCCGGGGCCACCCGGGCAAACACCGGCGCTTGAGGTAAAGCCATGGATAATTCTTCGTCACTCAAGCGGGACAGGTCGGCCCCCGTTAACACTGCGGCGCTGGTCTGCACTGGGGGGACCAGCCCAAGTTCTCGGGCAATAGCCACAGCGGTGTCCGGATGATCGCCGGTGACCATGATCACCCGGATGCCCGCCTGATGGCATTTGCTCACGGCCTCTTTGGCCTCGGAGCGAGGCGGGTCCATCATTCCCACCAGTCCTACCCACACCAAATCCATCTCCATCTCTTCGGAAGGCGACTCCGGGACCGACTCCAATTTACGGTAAGCCAGTCCCAGGACTCTCAATGCCCCCCCGGCCATGTGCGCGGCTTCGCTCATAATGACCTGGCGATTCCCTTCGGTGAGAGACCTTTCCCCAAAGGTTGAGAGAAAATTCCGGCAACGGAGCAGGAGACCCTCTGGCGCGCCCTTCGTACAGGCCACAACAATTGAGGGGCAGTGAAAGGTGGTCATGCGCTTCCGCTCCGAGTCGAAGGGAATTTCCGCCACCCGGGGGCACTCTCGGGCCAACACCGCTTCATGGAGACCGGCTTTGCGGCCCAGCACCACCAGGGCCCCCTCGGTGGGGTCGCCCTGGATGGTCCAGGCCCCCTCCACCGTTTCCGTCAAGACGGCGTCATTGCACAACATGGCGATACGGGCGGCTTCCATCAGGACCGGATCATCCCCCGGGGCAATAACGTTCTCTTCTATGAAAAAGTCGCCTTCGGGCTCATATCCCAGGCCGCTGACTTCAACCTCCCGGTTATCCAGGAAAAGCAAGCGCACGGTCATTTCGTTTTTCGTGAGGGTGCCGGTCTTGTCGGTGCAGATCACCGTGGTGCAGCCCATGGTTTCCACCGCGGGCAGGCGCTTGACGATGGCGTTGCGCCGGGCCATGCGAGTGGTGCCGATGGCCAGGGCCCCGGTCACCACTGCAGGGAGGGCCTCGGGCACCGCCGCCACCGCCAGGCTGATACCCCAGATCAGCATTTGCAGCCAGTTGTTACCCTTCAGGACCCCAAACACTATGGCCCCGGCGCTCACCGACAGGCACAGGATGCTCAAGACCAGGCCGATGGAAGCCATGCGGGCCTCCAGGGGGGTCTTCTCCTGAACCACCTCCCCCAGCATGCGGGCGATGCCGCCGAATTCGGTGTCCATGCCGGTGGTCGTCACCACCGCCCGCCCCCGTCCGTAGGTGACCACGGTGCCCCCGAAGACCATGCCCTTCTGGTCGGCGACGGGAAGGTGAGGGCGGGGATCGGGTGCCGCGGTCTTATTGACGGAGGTCGATTCGCCGGTGAGCAGGGATTCATCGTTCTTGAGGTTGATGGCTTCCAGCACGCGGCCATCGGCGGCCACCTTATCGCCGGTATGCAGGACTAACACATCACCGGGGACCACCTCACGGGCGGGAATGACCTGTTCTCTGCCGTCCCGAAGCACCGCGGCCTCTGGCGCCGCCAGTTTCTGGAGGGCCGCGGCCGCCTGCTCGGCCCGGTACTCCTGGACGAATCCCAGGACGGTGCAGGCCAGGATGATCACCAGGATGACGTAAGCGTCCAGGTGTTCCCCCAGAAAGAAGGAAATGCCGGTGGCCGCAATCAGAATGATGATAAGGAGATTCTGGAACTGCCACAAAAAGATGGTCCAGGGAGAGATTTTTTTCGGCGGGGTCAGCTCGTTAGGACCGTATTGCTCCAGGCGTTCCCGGGCCTGGGAAGCGCTAAGCCCGGAGGGGCCGGTGTCGAAGATCGACAAAACTTGCTCGGAAGGGAGCGTATAATATGGACCCTCGGCGGTTTCTGGTTGAGCTTCTTCAGGAATAGGCATGCCCTCTCGCCTCCTCCTTCGGCATTGCAAGAAAATCCGATGACTAGAATCTATCGGTTATTTTTCTGTGGCTCTCCATCCGGTTGAAGATCATACAAGGCGAGGCTGCCGTTTTTCGGCAAAAATTAACCACCTCCCTGAGAGTCCACCCACTGTGGCCAAAACTGTGGATCACTTTGTATCCTCTGTTCCATGATCTTTTGCTTCTGCTTTTCCAAAAGACCCTGAAGGCGCCCGTACGCCGCTTCATCCCCGATGTACATGGTTTTCGAAGCTGGGTCTGAAAAGGCGTAACACTTAGCGCCTGGCCGCTCATGAACCATTAGCGTATCTGATGGGCAGGTTTGCAGATGGGCCATTTTTTGGGGCGTATCCGCGACATACACCTTGAAGCCGGCGGCTTTGAGCATTTCAGGCATGTTCTTGGTTGGAGCCGTGGCAGTGGGTCCTGTTGAACAACCGGCCAGGCCGATTACGATAGCCCCGACCAGCATGATAAATAATAGCGACGCGGTTCTCTTTTCCATGAGTAATTTCCTCCTGGATAGTTTATTTATCGGGTTCGGCTGTTCTCATAGAGGCCGGCGCCCATTCGGAGTGCCCCCGCCTCCGGCGCCTTGTGTCTCCGGGCTTTCCCAAGTTAATGCTCGTGCTCCTGCTCCTGCTTTGACTTCGGTTTCTGCTTCGGTTTCTGCACCTGGCCCTTCATCTCCTTGAGCCGCTGCTGCATCTCTTTAAGCTGCTGGGTCTGTTGCTGCTCCATCTGGGGACTTTGAGGACCTTGCATTTCCTGCTTCATTTGGTTCATCTGGTTCATCATTTGCCGCATTTGGCGCTGCTGCTCCGGGGTCATCTGGTGCGACCCCATCATCTGGTGCATCTCATCCATCATTTGGTTCATCATGTCCATGTTGTGCTGGCCCATCATGTGCTGCTGCCCGGCGCCGCCGCCGTGCATCCCGCCGCCGGGGTGCTCCTGAGCCTCTCCCGGTCCGTGAACCAGACACAAGGCCGCCGCCAGAATTGCAATCATTAATCTTTGTTTCATGTTCCACCAACCTCCTTTAATGGCATTATTAAGGGTAGGGAGTAAAGTCCCAGCCCTAATTCAACCATAAAATAGTACCCCCCCGAAATCCAGGATGGTTCCTAAGTATTATTGATATCCCTGGAGATGGCTAAAGGCGGCGGCTTCGCCGAAGTTGGCGCGTCTTGGCAGCGAAACCCCTGGCCCCGGCCGCCTCTTTGCAGGCATGGCTCCGGCGCGGCGCAACCCGTAAACAGAGCAGTTAGCAGGGCCAGGCCGATGAGCCGATAAAGCCTTGAAAGATTCATCGAATGCGCTTGCATATTCGGGCCTTACCTGGGGCCGGAACTGATCACTCTCCCCCTGAGGAGGATTTATCTGAATGACTATCCAGCCAATCAGGTTCCAAAGGAGGGCGGGAAACTGGCATCAAGGGCGCATCTTGCGGCTTTTGGAGCCGGCAGCAACCCAGGTCTAATTCCCATCCCATATTCGAAAACACGATGGCAGCGGTCAATTTACATATAACGCTCTTGCCTTCCCGCCTTGATTCTATAAGATCTTCATTGCGCAGGATTTTCAGATGATGGGAAAGGAGGCTCTGTTCCACCCCCAATTCCTTCGCCAGCTCCCCCACGGTCTTCGGGCCGTCCATAAGCATTTCGATGACCGCCCATCGTATTTTGTCAGAAAGGGCCTTAATCCGACGCAGGCAAGATTGATTTCGAGAGGCATGTTGCGATTTCATAGGTTCCCTCATTTAATGAATATAATTTCATATGAATATTTACTGAAATGAAGGTAGTAATTTACTTGGGTTTGTCAAGGGTCAATCCGTTGGGGAAGATATGCGCCAGTAATTAGGCCGGGAAATGGGGAGACCGGGGCCCGGATCAAACGTGGGCCTTGCATAAGCCGGGAATCGCTGATCTTCTGAAACTCGAGGATAATCTTTCAGGTCTGCGGCTTGCCGCTATAGAATGGACAATGAAGGGGACGGGTGCTGGCTCAGCCCTCCCCGTAACGCCGCGGGTTATTTTACGACAGCTTTAATGTCCTTAAGTGCTTCTTCGGCATTGCCGAAGACCCCCACATGGACCCAAACAATTTTTCCGGATTTATCCAGAACCATCGATACCGGATAATTAGGGAAATTTAAAGCCTTGGCAAAGGCGCCGCCGGGATCGGCGATCATGGGGAACGGCACCTTGTGGAAGGCCTTCCACATCTTCATCGCCATTTCATCATTGTCCTTGCCCACTCCCATGAATTTCAGCTTGCCTTTGAGAGCCGGGTCTAGTTTGGCCAGGTTGTAAAGCTCGTTCAGCACAGGAGCGTGTGCCATACAGTACTGTCAGGTCGTGTTCATCTGCTCCACCAACACGTATGGAGCTTTGATGTCCTGCAAAGTGAATTCTGCAGGTTTTCCCAGCCCCAGGTATTTGGCGTCTTCGTCGGACATGGGTTTGGTGAATTTCACGTTGCCCACCGTTTGCCCCACTTTCGGCTCTGCATCTGCGGCCAGGGATGCAGCGCAAAACAGGAAAATCAGCGCCAGGCCTGCCATTGCCATTGCCACCCCGTTTCGATTCATTGGACCTCCTTTATTTTTGATCTTATTGTATTACAGCGCCACTCATTACATAGATGGTCACGGTCCTTAAGGATTTTCGATATTCAAATCCACAATGTCATTTGGTTTGACGTCGCCGGTCACTATCTTCGCATTTGCCATGTGGCTTTCAACTTCCGTGATCTTCACCGTGCCCACAGAGTCAACCCTATACTGCCCTCCCCGCGATCCTCCAATTTTCACGTATCTACGTACCGTAAGTACCTGCCCCACTTTTGCTCCCTGCTCAGTGCCCAGGCAAAGGTAAGCTGTCCCGTCCTGGACTTCCAGAACCTGGCCCCTCATGAAGTATTTGTGTCTCGCAGTCTCCAGGGTAGCACAACCCATGGCCATCAACAAAATCACCAGCAATGTGCTCACAACCGTTCCATTTCTCATAACCCTTGGTTTCATTTTACGGCTCCTTTGGGTCTATTTATCCATCCGAAATGGATAGATTTTACGGCGACCTTACCCACTTAAAAAATTGAGCACCGCGTTTCCCCTCAAGCAGGCGGACACACCGCTTTCCGCAGATTCAACAAATACTGCCGGGCCGACAGGGCGGCCTTGGCCCCTTCGCCGGAGGCGATGATGATCCTCTTGCCAAAGGCGTCGGTCACGTCACCGGCGGCAAAAATCCCTGGGTAAGAGGTGGAGCAATCGCGGGAAATGATGATCTCTCGCCGGGAGTTGAGCTTCAGCAGGGGAGCGGCCAGGAAAGAGTTAGGTTCCAGACCTACGGCGATGAATGCGCCTTTTGCCGGGAGATCCAAGGTGCCGGCGCCAGCCATCTTCCTGATGGTTAATCCGGTTAAGGTCCCATCACCGATAAACTGGACGACTTTATAACCAATATAAGTCTGCAAATTTGAAAGACAACTGACACGCTCCACTACCGCCGGGTCCGCCGTCAATTCCGCCCTGGAGATGAGATGGATATTACGGGCCACGGTATGAAGGTTTTCCACGATTTGTAAGGCCGAATTGCCCCCACCGATGATCGACGCGTCTTCCCCCTCCACAAAGGAGAGATCCTGGAGGTTGCCATAAGAAATGCCCCTTCTCAGGAACTTTTCTTCTCCGGGGACCCCAAGGCCCCTCCGGGTCATGCCGGTGGCGATGATGAGAGCCTTGGCGGTGTAGATAGCCAAACTCTGCGGTGGTGACCTTAAACCCGCCTTCATGGGGCTCAATGCCCTCCACCTCGCTCATCAGGTGGTCGATATAATGAGAACCAAAGAGATGGTGCTTGAATTTGTCGATCAGCTCCGGACCGGTAATGAAATCGAACCCCAGGTAATTCTCGATTTTGGTGCTGTCCACCGCCTGCCCGCCCAGGTCCTTGGCCAACAGCAGGGCCTCCATTTTCAGAGTGGCGGCGTAGACCGCCGCGGTCAGACCGGCAGGTCCGCCACCGATGATGATCAGGTCGTAGGCGGTACGGGCGCAGGTTCGCTCTTTGAGAAACTTATCGCGGCAACCCTCCGAACAAAAGTAATGGATGGCGCCGTCGCATTCGGCGGTGACAGCATCCTCTTCCCTGACCTCCATCCGGCAGATGGGATCCCTTTTCATAATTTTTCCCCACCTGATAGATCTACCCGGCCTAACAGGGCCAAGACATCCGCCCAGGAAAGGCCCTCCGGATATCTCTAATTATCCTGCCTCTGGGGGAAGCAGACTGAATTAATATATATTAAAAGATATGTATCTTAGCGACTGAAATCAATGCCGCGTGAATCCTCTCCATCACTTAGCACGATATCTAGATTTACCGGTTCCTTGATGCCTTCGGGTCGGTTTTGGAGTTACGGAGCACCACAATTACCTTGAGAACTTCTGTCATAAGAATCAACCGGCGGGGGACTTAACAAAATGCCGAAATGGCCTTTGCAATATTCTTTTCTGGCAGTTCAGTTTAACAGCCTGAAACTCCTCTCCCTGATTTTGGGATGTGTGCCGTTCTGCCTGGCCGGTATGGTTTACGCTCTCTACCTGACGAGGCTTCCCCTGGGAGCCACGGTGGTCATCGGGGTGCTCATCGTGGTGGCGGCTATGGTTAACGAAGGGGTGCTGCTCTTGACCTTTGCGGAAGAACAGCGGCAACGAGATCAGCTTTCTCCACGTGACGCTGTCATCGGTGCCGCCAAGATTCGACTGCGGCCCCGGGCCATGATCTCTTTCGCCATCATCTTCGGGTTCATCCCCCTGGCCTTAAACCTGGAAGAAGGCGGCGAGATGCTCCAACCCATGGCCGCTGGAGCCATCGGCGGACTCACCCTTGGGAATCCTGGTGGCCCTGTTCATGATGCCGTGCCTTTATGTAATTTTTGCGGGAAAAAGGCAGGGGCAGACTTCCTCAAGCACCTTACCTGAGACAAACCATCGGTCCATATAGCTTGCCACTATACGCCCTTCTCCAATTTTAAAGGTTTGAAATTCATATCGAAACCTCCTTTCCAGATTATCCAGCCACCACAGCCCAACCCATAAAGATTTATCCTTCCGCCCTTCCTCACCTTGTAAAACCTCCCGAAAAAGAATCAAAAGTATGGTATCAATAATGCTATGTGCGCATTTCAAAGAAAAGTGGTGGGTTTTACTTCATCAACTATGCATTAGCCAGCACATCTAAACAATACAGGCTCAACAATAATGCGTTATTGACAACAACACTGGATTGTGCTATAATAAATAACAATAATTAAACAGCAACAATCGCTGCTGCAACTCTCATTTCTCCATCAAAGGGGGCCAACCGGCCTCCTTCACTTCTTTAGAGGGTAGGTCAATTTTTAGAAGATAGAGGTACGGGCATGTTATTCGATGAACTCGGGATTTATGGGTGGGACGTTGTTGAGCCGTTAGTGCTCGCGGCCATTGTGGCTGACCTGCCGGTATTGCTGGTTGGGGACATTGGCACCAACAAGACCGAAGGGTCGAAAACTATTGCGCGAGCAGTATTGGGCGCTGGAAGCGCGTTTCGCCACTATGAAGTCCCCACTCTCAATTTCGACGACTTGGTGGGGTTTCTCAACCCGAAAGGACTTGCTAAAGGCGTTCTCGAGTTTGTCCCTACCCCGCTGTCCATTTGGAAGGCCGAAGCCGCCCTCTTCGATGAACTCAACCGGGCGAACCCCTTTATTCAATCGAAGCTCCACGAGCTCATCCGGACCCGGCACATCATGGGGCTGCCGACCAAGCTCAAACTTGTCTTCGCAGCGGTCAACCCACCACAGAGCTATCAGGCCGGCTACATGGACCTCGCCCTCGCGAGCCGATTCGTTGCCGTCCAAGTACCGAACCTCAAGGCGATGAAAGACGCCCAGCTGGACCGGATACTTGGGAAGAATGGCCACAAGAAGAAACCCGCCTTTCGGGCCATGCTGCGTGATGCTCAAGGGGCGGCAGCCAGGCCGAAAGACCGGCAAAATGCGCAAAACTTGGCGAAGAAAGTCGCCCGGGACCTGTCCCAAACCGAAATCGTCTTCAACCCCCGGCAGCTGACCATGATGGTCCGGCTCTTGTTGGGCGGGTTGGCCCTGAGAACGGTCACCGATAACTCGCGGTTTTCCGATCCGGATGCGAACACCGCTTACATCGAAGCCGTCATTCCCGAAATTCAAGGGATTGTCCGATCGAAAGTCAACAAAGAAATGGTGCACGGGGTCATTCGGACGGTGGTTGGCGGCTTTACCCTGGGGGACCCGGTAATGGTCGCCCGGAACCTTGAAGAATTGGCTGCAGTCGAAGTCACCGACAGCCTTGCCTGGGTGACGGCCATGGCCAAACGTGTCGACCAGGAAGAAGACCTCAAGACTTTGACCCGGGTGCTGGCTAAAGTCAAAGACCTAACCATGAAGGAGGTGATTGAGCGGGAACTCGGAGAAAAACTAATCCGGCAGTTGGCCATGCAACTTACTACTCAAACCCTGTTAACCGAGGATGTTCCCGTGGCCCAGTTGAGCCAGCGGGTCGACCAAATCTTGGCATCCATCTAAGGGAGAGCACCATGCCTAATCCTGAGAAAGTCTATCAGAGCCCAGCCCTGACCCAGGGATGGGAAAACCTCCAGGACGGAGAACTGTACTTGTTCGACACCATCAACGACTACGCGAAAAAGTACCACCTGGACAAGAAAAACACCCCCATCGGGTGGGATGAAGACCCGTACACGGTGGAAGAGGCCAAAGAATGCTGCGGGGACGACGCCTGCACGGCCATTCTCGCGACCAAGAAAGAAAAGGTCTTGGTAATCGTCAAGGCCGACCTCCCTTGTGTCTTGATCCAAGGGAAAGGGGAGACCCAAGTCGGGTGGGAAGCATATGCCAAAGACGGAGTCATAGCCATTAAGAAGCTGTTCAAAGGCTATGCTCTTGAAGCCGTGGTCATCAACCCGAAAGTTAAAACTCTCGAAGGCCTCGGGGTCCTCAAAGCTATTATCCAACGGGTCATGGCTGGGAAAGACTTGATGAAAGGAGCCGATGATGCACCTGCTCAAAAGCCGAATCGAAAAGATAAAGTCAGCTCTAAGGGAAAAGCACCTAAACCAGGCAGCAACCCTGCTGATTCACACCCTCGCGAGTGATGAAGTTTTCAGCTACTGGTCGGACTGCTGCCAGGGGTCGGAGCGGGTCCCGAAAATTCTCAAATACATCCACTAAATCACCTTCGACGCGGCCCTGCCGACCGCGTCAGTTGACCTCCGGAAGGGAGACCTAACAATCGGCGTCCAGTTCTTCCTAGACCACATTACCGGCCCGGAAGACTTGCTGTTCATTCTGATTCATGAGCGAAACCACTTAATCCTGAGGCGGCTTTACCCGGACGTACTGCCAGGGGCTGACTACCCATCAGAGCTGTTCAACTTCGCCGAAGACGCCTATGTCAACGCGATCGGCCGGCGGCAGGTGGCTTCGACCTTGCCGGAGCGGTTTTATCACCAACCGGGGGAACTGCTCCTCACTGGGCGGCACAGCCACATCGACTGGACTCTCTTTAACAGCGGAGGGAATGGCGGCCACAATTACCTCAAGCAAGCTCACGCCGCCCTCTACCAGTGGAACCCTGTCCTGCTTCAAGCGTTGGGCGAAGTGGTGGGGGCGCCGTCTGGCTTTTCGGGCTACCGGCGGTGGATGGACTTGGTCTGCCAATGGTACCTGGAAAAGCAAGACGAAGAGGTTTCCAAGGCAGAAATGACGGCAAGCCACGCCACGGCTGGGAGTGATAACCAAACCGCACCAGACCCGCCACCAGCCACCCCCCGGAAAGAAGCCCCTAAAGGCGAACCGGAAGGGGCTGTCAAAGACCAAGCCAGCCAGGATGATGAACCCGAGAGTGCTGAGGAAGCGTTGACCCAAGCAGATGGAAGTGGTAAGAGCCCAGAGCCTGTCAAGGAAGAGCCTCCGCCCGCGATTGGCGAAACCATACCTGAACCGGAAACTCCGGAAGCCGAGGAGGCTGCGCATTCTGATGCTGGGGAAACAGTTGCAAGTGACGAGGGGTTCCCGGGGCTGGCTGAGGTAATCAAAACGTACGCTCCCTTAGTACAGGGCAGTTCTACCCTGGAGATTAGTGGGTTGGAACCGTCGGAAGTCGACTCAGGCACAAGACGAATTCCCATACCGGATCTGAGGCCAGGAGATCCAGTCTTCAACATGATATTGGAAACCTCCGACCTCAGTGAATTCCGCCACCGGGTCCGGCTCTTTGAGCCTGGGGCGCTGGAAGGAATCGAAGGGGTGATCCAGGGAGTGCTGGCCGACCGGGCCACTGAAAAGACCCTCGAAGGCTACTCCATTCCGGTTCCCGCAGCCATCACCCCGAAAGACCTCTTCAGTCTCGCTGGTGGAGTCATCCCGGCGGTGTGGGAAAGACGGTGGGGAGTCGAACGACCCCACATCGACCTCTACATTGATGTCAGTGGGTCGATGGGCCATTACTACGGCTACATTCCGTACATTTATGACGCCTTGCGGGCCGTCCGGGGCCGGGTCTTTCAGTTTTCGACCAAAGTTGTTGAAGTCGACCCGGAAGACCCATTCCTTCATACCACCGGGGGGACCCGGTTCGACGCCGTCGCTCAGCACATCATAAAGGAAGGGACTCGGGCGGCGATCATCCTAAGCGATGGCCATGGAGTCCTGGCCAACCGTTACCTGGACCCCCTCCGGGCTCAGCTCGAAACCCTCGTCTACATCAAAGTCCAAGAGAACCGCGAACAGAACTGGGAGTTGGCCGCAACCGAAGTTGTTGTCCTGACCTGGAGTGACGACCCGGAAGGGTGAGCGCTCCCCAGACCGTAATTTCAGATCGTTAATTTTCCAACTTAACCCAAACCTGGCCGGGTCCCACGTCGGACTGCAGGGAGACGTGCGCCTACGTGAGGCCTGGCTGGCTTGCCGAGGAGGAGTGTGACATGGTAGTCGGATTCATTTGCGAGAAAACCGGGGAGCGGCTCTCTTTTGAGGCCTGTCTTGAATGTGCCCGGACGAGGCTCAACCGGAAGCTGGACTGTCCATTTGATGAGGCGACCATTGCCGGGATGATCCTGAATGAGCGGAAGGGGACGGACATTTCGGTGACCATGATTACCGGGTGCCACCGGGGAGTCTTCATCAGCCGGTTTTATGAAACTTACGTCGCCCCGAGCCAGCTCTATTGGGCCTTCCGGGGGCAAATCGCCCACAAAATCCTTGAGGAGGCCAACCTCCACCCGGACGCGGTCAAGGAGCAAAAGTTCACCAAGGCCTGGGACGGGATTGACATCGTTGGCCACCCGGACTTGATCATTCCAAGTCAGAAGGTCCTCAAAGACTACAAAACCACCAAAACCGTCCCGTCTTACCTCAACAAGGATGGAGTCATTGCCGCCTACGAAAACCACCGGACTCAACTCAACCTCTACCGGTGGCTGGTCCCCCAGGACATTGCCGAAATGGAGGTCGTCTACTTTTCGATGGAAGAAACGCTGATTTGTCCGGTCGACATTTGGCCGGAGGAGTCGACCAGAAAGTCGGAAATGACCGTCCGGCGGGTGATGGAAGAGAACCTGGTGCCTCTAAAAATGGCCCTCGATTCCGAAACCATGCCCCCGTACCAACGCAACTGGTCTTGCGACGCCTACTGCAGCGTTTCGGATATTTGCTTCCTGGAGCTCAAAAAAGAAATTCTCGCGGCCCGGTGGGCCCAGCGCATCAACCAAGGAGGAAAGAAAAATGGCCAACCCCGTTCCCCTAAAAAAGGCACCCGAGCCGTCCGTTCGGCTTGAACTCGCGGCTGAAGACCTCGTCGCCCGGACCCGGAAGATCCTCGAAATTAAAGAAAAGGTGATGCGGGAGAATGTTCACTATGGGACCATTCCCGGCTGCCGGAAGCCGTCTCTCTGGAAGCCTGGGGCGGAAATCCTCTGCCAAGGGTTCCGGCTCGCCCCCGAGTTTGCTACCACTTCCAGCCAGGACTATAACCATACCATCAAGTGGGAGAAGTGGGACTACGACAAGCGGGAGAAGGTCGAAGGCCTGACCAAGGGCTACTTCGAATACGACACCCAGTGCACCCTCGTCCACATTCCCACCGGAGAGGTCTGGGCCAAAGCCGTCAGCGGGTCGTGCAACAATTTTGAAGCCAAGTACCGGAGCCTCAACCCCCATGACGTCAAAAACACCCTCGAGAAAATGTCAGAGAAGCGGGCCCTGGTCGCCGCCGTCCTGATCGGGGTCGGGGCGTCGGATATTTTTACCCAAGACCTGGAAGACTTGCCGGAACTTGGGAGTAAGGCTTCACCGGAAGAACCTACAGGGCAGAAGGAGCCGCCAAAAACCAAAACTAAAACCAATGCCCAATCAAGCCGATTTGCCACTACCAAACAGGTTGCCTTCCTCAAGGACCAAATTAAAAAGAAAGGTATTCAAGAGAAGGCCTTTTTCAGAGAGTGGGAGGGTGAGTTCGACTCTTGGCAGGATATTCCGTTCGGGCTGGTCAATGATATTTTGGATTGGATAAGGGAGCAGAAAAACGGGAAATGAATCTTTCAAGTCTTGGCAGGGTTAACGGCCTGATCAATCTTTGCCATTTGTTAGAGTTGGTCTGCAGAATAAGATGTTTGACGATTCTTTGGCCACCATTCAGCCTTTTAACCGGCAATTTCAGCTTGGCAAAACGGGACAAGAGGCGGTAGAGTGGGGCTATGGATTTGAGCTTAGCGATGCCATGTTAGCCATCGTGAATACGTATACTTGAAGAGCCTATTTTCCGGAATCATCGGCTGAATCGAATTATTGGCTGCAGAAGGTAGGTGGGAGTATCTTGGCGATGGTTAAGTGAAATGAGAGAAGGGCTCTCCTGAGGGATGACCTTTAGAGAGGCGAGCAGTTAGGCTATCAATGCTTCGGAGGGTATTGAACATGGATAACAAGAAATGGGCTGTGGTCTTCGAATATGATCTTCGTCAAGGATTATGTGTCCTTGCCAGAAAAGATGCAGGAGTGGGCCCGGAATGGAAAGTCACAGGATTCTGGGATCAGTTCAGCTTGAACCTGGGCGCTTGGTGATAACGGCTCAGGGCAAAGAAAGGTTTGCTCTTGGGAAACAGCTTATTGAGAATCTACTGAAAAATTTGATCAAACATCGTATAGATTCCGTCCAGTCACTTGGGTCGATGATGGAGGAAAAGGCAACGGTAAAATCGAAAAAATCTGATGAGGAAATTCCTGAAGAAATCAAACAGGCCCTCATAAAAGATATGTATGATAACCACTATCGAGAATGGCTGGATTCCCCTATACCCGCCTTGGATGGAAAAACTCCCCGCAAAGCCATCAGGTCCAAAGAAGGCCGACACAGGGTAGAGGATCTGTTACGGCAAATGGAATATTTACGTGATGAAAGTGACAACGCATATGACATTTCCTGGGTGAGAAAGGAGTTGAAGTTATAAAATTGCGGCGGCTCCATTTCAATTTTCCGCAAGCCGATATCTCAAATGCGTGTACCGTTTCTTCGTCTTGTCGTTTCCGATTCCTATAGCCAGCGCCTTTTTAGACCCCACCATGACCACCAGTTTTTTGCCCCTGGTAACGTATCAGGTCGGCCATGCTTGAGGGAGTAAATGTAAATCCCAGGGGTTCTCAGTCGCTATACCCAAGATTACGCAGGGTGTTCCTTTAACTTGGTTTCCCGACTCCTTTATCTCCCTATCATCAGTCTTACAAAATGCGCCTTAAAGATTTTGAATAAGCGGTTTAAGAAAAACTGCTGAATGTCCGATTAGGTTAAGTGAATCGTGCGGGGAAAAATCGAGGCATCGGAATTGCACGCCGCAATATAGGCATTCCATTCAGCGGCTTTAGCAAAATCGACAAGGAGAGGGTATGGCGCCCAGGATTTCGGTCTGCCGGAAAGGCGATGATATTTTTTTAACTATTGAAGGAGGTTTCACTGATGAATCACTCCAGGAACTGCTTTTGTCGGTACGTCAATTATTGTTGACCTCATTGAAATGCGCCACGCCCGGATCCCAGGTGACTTTTTGCCTTAAAACCCGAGGTAAAGTTGACCTCAATAAAATGTTTTATTTTCGGGACATGATCAATGATCAACCCTCCCGCCTCGACGCTTATGTGGATACACCAGAGGGGCAGACGCTTGGAGTAGTGACATTTCAGGAGGGATCCCCTCAGCGCCAACCCCGCAATGGGTTGATTCTGGTAAAGGGCGGAGCTCTGTAAGCCGGGCAGAGAGTCCGTTGGCAGCAGTTCATCCAACCCAGAGATGGCCTTCAAGGATATCCAGACTTGGGATATCGTCGCCTATCTCCGTGGCCTTCGCAAAAAAGATATTATTTATCCCGCAAACCCTCTTTAAGACTGCCATCATTATTTTTTTAAAGCTCTACCGAGTCTGAAAAACCTTGCGATAAACCCCAACCGTAAACACCCATCATCTAAATCGGATAAAAGTACCTCTGGACATTGATTCGCTATCTACTACCCTTAAATTATAAAATTATAGCGTTTGCCAAAAGTTTTTTCCGTAATAGGAGATACTTTAACACCCCTAACCCCAATACTGTTCACTTAGGCATTGGCGATATCTATTCGGATGTAGGGGCGGGGTTTCCCCGCCCAGCCCGGGCCATTTTTTGAACCAGGGCGGGGAGACCCCGCCCCTACAAGTGCTTAAGTGAACAGCATTGCCCCTAACCCCCCTTTGGTAAAGGGGGGAACTATAAGGAATTACTTATAAAGTCCCCCTTTGAAAAAGGGGGATTTAGGGGGATTTAAAAATCAGCCAGCGGCATAAATTTATGGCAAACGCTATAAATCATCGTAGGATAAGTCCAGTCTGGAAAGGAAAAGACCATGGAAGCCTCTGGAGAAAAGGGCCTGTCTGACGAGGCTCAGCCCCGGGCCGATGCGGGCGCACCGGTGCAAAGTGGGGCCTCAAAAGGCGCTTGGTGGCGGCCGGTTCTGCTCCTTGGCGTTATTATCGCGGTCCTTGTGCTGGCCCATGTCTTTGCCCTGGGCGAGAAGTTGGGAGCCCTGCGGGATTGGCTCCTCACCCTGGGTCCATGGGGGCCCCTGGTTTTTCTGCTGATTTATATCGTGGGGGTGGTAGCAGCCCTTCCCGGCGCAGCTATTACTATCGCCGCAGGAGCCCTCTTCGGCTCGGTGCTGGGAGTCATCCTGGTGAATATCGGAGCAACCGTGGGCGCCAGTTTAGCCTTTTTAATTGCCCGCTATTTCGCCAGAGATGCAGTAGCAAACTGGCTTTCCAAAAGTGACAAATTTCAAAAACTCGACCACCTGACCGAAGAACATGGCGCCATCATTGTCGCCCTGACCCGCCTGGTTCCCATCTTTCCGTTCAACCTGCTCAACTACGGCTTCGGGCTCACCAAGGTGTCTTTCTGGACTTATGTCTTCTGGTCCTGGCTGTGCACCTTGCCAGGCACCATTCTGTTCGTAGTGGGGGCGGACGCGGTAACCAAGGCTTTGATGCAGGGAAGGGTGCCTTGGGTTCTGGTCGGCGCCTTTGTTGTGGCGCTGATCCTGTTGACCATTCTGGTGCGGTCCGCCAAACGCAAGCTGCGCCTCAAAGAGCTGCAAGTTGTGGCCGGGGTGGCGGGTACCGATGCACCTCGAGCCATGCCTGAGATAAGCCCTCAGGATATTTATAATAAATCTTTGGTGGCCAATGTCCGGCCGCCGGACTGGACGAACCCTGAACCTGCTCCCCGTTATAACCTGGTGGTCATCGGGGGGGGCACCGCCGGGTTGGTCACGGCTGCCGGGGCCGCCGGTTTGGGGGCTAAAGTGGCCCTGGTGGAGCGGCATCTGCTGGGAGGGGACTGCCTCAATTATGGCTGCGTACCCTCCAAAGCTATCATCCGGTCTTCACGGGTTGCTGCCGACATTCGGGATGCCGGGCGGTTTGGCCTGCAGGTCCCGGAGGGCACTGAGGTTGATTTTCCGGCAGTCATGGAGCGCATGCGCCGCTTACGGGCCGACATTAGTCAACACGACTCGGCGGCGCGCTTCCGCGCTCTGGGGGTGGATATCTTTTTGGGAGAGGCCCGCTTTACCGGTCTCGATACCGTTGCCGTGGGAGGCGCAACCCTGCGCTTCAAAAAGGCGGTCATTGCCACCGGCGGCAGAGCAGTACATCCCTCTATTCCGGGGTTGGCGGAGACCGGTTTTCTCACCAATGAGACAGCTTTTTCCCTCACCGATCGGCCCTCGCGTCTTTTGGTGATGGGCGGTGGGCCTATAGGCTGTGAGTTTGCCCAGGCCTTGGGACGTCTGGGGTGTCAGGTGACCCTGCTCCACAAATATGATCGCATCATAAACAGAGAGGATACGGATGCGGCCGAGCTGATCCAAAAGGTATTTCTGAAAGAAGGCATTGACCTGATCCTCAACGCCAAACCCCTTCAGGTTGCCAAGACCGCAACGGGAAAGCTGGTACAGTTTGAGAGCAACGGCAACAAGGGGGAGATTGAAGTTGATGAAATTCTCATCGGCGCGGGCCGGGCCCCCAATGTGGAGGGTTTGAATCTGGAGGCCGCCGGGGTTCAGTATGAGGCCGGCAAGGGCCGCGGGGTGTTGGTCAATGATTACTTGCAAACCACCAATCATAATATTTATGCAGCCGGGGATATCTGTCTCCCCTATCAATTCACGCATATGGCCGACTCGGCTGCCCGGATAGTTATTCAGAACGCCCTGTTCTTCGGCCATAAAAAGCTGAGCGCCCTGACCATTCCCTGGTGCACCTACACTGATCCGGAAGTGGCGCACGTGGGCCTGTCTGAGGCAAGCGCGGCCAAGCAAGGCATCCAGGTCCAGACCTTCGTGAAACCGCTATCCGAGGTGGATCGGGCCATTGTGGACGGCGAGGCGGAAGGATTCGTCAAAATCCACGTCAAACCCGGTTCGGATAAGATCCTGGGAGCCACCGTGGTGGCCCGTCATGCCGGTGAGATGATCAGTGAGGTCACGGCGGCCATGGTGGGCAACATCGGGTTGGGCGCGCTGGCTTATGTCATTCACCCGTACCCCACTCAGGCTGAAGCGATCCGGCAGACCGGTGACCTGTATAACCGGACCAGGTTGACACCGGGCTTAAAGCGCCTGTTTACCAGGTTCCTGGCCTGGAGAAGATGACTCGAACCAGTTCCTCTCATCTGTCTGCGAAAAAACTCCTCATTTGAGCTTACCATTTTCCAGCCTTGGCAATATAATCCCAATACCACAGCGAAAATCAGAGGCTTGGCAAAAAGCTCAAAGGTGGCTTTGCGCATATGAAGGAAGATGGCATAATCAAGCCACCATCCAGTTGGGAACTGAGCAAAACCTTTCTTCATTTGGGGGCCACTGCCTATGGCGGCCTGGCCATGGTGGAGCCCATCCGCAGGCGCATCGTCCAGGAAAAGGGCTGGTTAAATCAAAAAGAGTTCTTGGACGGGGTGGCCCTCTGTCAGTTGGTGCCGGGAGCCACGGTGGTGCAATTGGCCGCCTACATCGGTTTCCATCTGCGTAAGACCAAAGGCGCCCTGGCCGCGGCAGGCGCCTTTATCTTCCCCGCCTTTATCCTCATGCTGGGCCTTTCCTGGCTCTATTTTCGTTATGGCGAGCTGGCCTGGGTAAAAATAGTTTCCAAGGGCCTGGGGGTCGTGGTCATTGCGCTGCTGGTCCAGACCCTGTGGCGGTTTCACGAAATTGTCCGCCGGCACTGGCTGGATGCGGCCCTCGCCCTGTTGACTGTGGGAGCGCTCTGGGGCGGAGCCAACTACCTGGTCGTGTTCCTGGGTGCAGGTCTTCTCCGGCTCGTTCTGGGCCGGATACTACTGGCATCCCCCGGTTCCTTTGAAGCGGGGACGGCCGGTTCAGTTCCCAACCCCGGCATGATGGCCGCCCAGGTTGCCGGTTCCCTGTCCATCCTGGCCCTGGCGGTTTGGGGATTGTGGAGCGTAAATAAGCAGTTGGGGCTGATGTCTCTCATCTTTCTCAAGATCGGGGTTATCGCCTTCGGCGGCGGCTACGTTATGATCCCCATCCTCCAATGGGATATGGTGGACCACCTGGGCTGGCTCACCCTGCGCCAATTCCTGGACGGCATCCTCCTGGGCTTTGTCACTCCCGGCCCCATTATTATCACCGCCACCTTTATCGGATACTACCTGCAAGGCGTGGTGGGTGCAGTGATTGGCACCGCGGCCATCTTTCTCCCTCCCATCCTGATAGTTATCTTTTTAAGCCCTTATTATTATTGGGTTAAAGAAACTCAGTGGATGCGCCCGGTGATCCAGGGCGTTCTCTGTGCCCTGGTGGGGATGCTGATCCTGGTGGTCATCCAGATGGGGCGGGCGTCTCTGGTGGATTGGCAAAGCTGGGTCATTATGGTGGGGGCGGCAGTAGCCCTCATTGCCTTCCGGATAAATCTCCTCATGGTGGTGATCGCTGCGGCCTGTCTTTCCCTTTTACTATTTTAAGCCAGCAAAGATACGACTTAAAAAGCCACTTTCTAACCAGCCCTGGACAGGATTCACTCCATAATTTCCACCAGCCGCTCTTGGGCGAGGATTTCCACGGTTTGTCCGGAAAAGTGTACCAGGTTTGCATGTTCCAGTTCTTTGGCGGTTCGATAGAAGGTCTCGTGGGTCATGCCCAGGAAGTTTGCCAATTCTTTACGCGGGACAGGGAGGGTAATTGAGCGGGAATCTTGCATTTCAGCCAGGAGCAGAATATAGCTGGCGATTCTCGCCTTGGGGGTTTTGAGCGACAAGTCGGCCAGACGTATCCGGAGGCGAATGACCATCAGGGACAACATGCGTATCCATTCCGCAGCGAACCTTATATCCCCGTTTACCAAGTCTAAAAATTCCTTCTTTTTTATTAGGTAGAGACGGCTGTCTTTCAGGGCCGCGGCAAAGCAATGATAGGTATCGGAAAACGGGCTGGCTAAGGCGAAGGGGCTCCCACGACCGGCGATCTCCTGGGTGATCTCTTTGCCTTGGGGAGATATCCGGTAAACACGCACTGCACCTTCATGAACCATATAGAACCCCTGGGTCGGGTCCCCTGGGGCAAAAAGCATCGCCCCCTTTTTCAAAAAAATTTCCTGGGCGATCCTTTCCAATTTCTCGAGATGTTCCCGCCAAATATTGGCAAAGATCGGGAATCCTGCCAGCATCCGTTCCACCCCATGAATCTTTCTCTTGAGTAGATTTTTCGTCTTTATGATTCAAATCATACTTCTTTTTATGGCGGCATCATACCATTTATCCAGCAAGCGGATCAAAGGAGCCTTTATGGATAATGAAAGATCGCGCCGGATGGTTTTAGTCCTGGGGTTGATGGTTTTTTGGGCTAATGGAGATAATTATGTCGCGGCTCCGCTCATCGTGGAGATAGCCAAAGCCTTTCACCTGGATATCGGCACAGCGGCGCTAACGGTCACCTCTTACATGCTGCCTTTCGGCCTGTTCACCCTGATCTTCGGGCCGCTGGCTGACCGCTATGGCAAGGCCAGGATCATCAACCTGGCGGCCTTCGGCTCGGCCATCTTCTGCGGCCTGGGGGCGCTGGCCACAGACATCTTCTCCCTGAGCGCCATCCGGGCGGTGAGCGGCGCGTTTGGCGCGGGCATCCTGCCGGTTACCATGTCGTTAATCGGCGACAGTTTTGGCCGTGATCCCAAGGCCCTGCAAAACACCCTGGGCCAGATGCTGGGCATGGCGTTCCTGGGCGGGGCCGCCGGTACGATCATCGGCGGAGCCCTGGCGTTCATGGGGTCCTGGAGGCTTGTCTATCTGGTTTATGGCCTTACCGGGCTGATAATCGCAACTATTATGCTAAAAACCATAGAAAGACAACCGGGGACCACCGCCCAATTTAGCCTCAGGAGGGCCTACCAGGAAGCCTTTGCCAATACAGATCTACTGAAAACGGTGAGCATTATTTTCCTAATGGGGGCCTCGGTCTTTGGTAGCTTCACCTATGCGGGCAAATTCGTAGAAACCCAAACCGGGGTTAATATTCTCTGGGTTGGGGTAATCTTGACCTGTTTCGGGGTGGCCACCATCATAGGAGGTCGCCAGGCGGGGGCCTGTAGGCAGAAACTGGGTAACCGGGTCCTCCTTTTTGGCGCCCTCATGGGTTCGGTCTCCTGGGCGGTCATGGGAGCCTGGCACTCCCCGGTATTCATCTCTCTTTCTTTAGCAGGATTCGGGCTTGGATTCATCCTCATTCAATCCAGCCTGCTGACCACGGCACAACAGTTAATGCCTCAGCGGCGCGGCACTGTCATGTCCCTGGCGTCTTTCAACATGTTTGTTGGCGGCGGTTTGGGTACCTTGATGAACGGACATATTCTCACGAAGTGGGGGTTCGAAGCGGTATTTCTGGGAGCCGCAGGGCTGATTCTTCTTGCGGGGATCATTGCCGCCCGCCTCTTGGACCGAGTTTCCCCGGCTATCCCTTCAAAAGCCTCATAAACTTAAGCGCCAACTGCGTGTGTCGCGGCTTCAGATCCTTTAATGCGCAGAACCTCACGAAGATTCTGGAAAAATTCCCTGAAACGCGCCGAGTTTGTCCATTGCTGGTGTTTAACCTAATGAATCCTGACCAATGAGCCAACGTTGGAGTATTTGATGCGTTTTCCATGTAAAACCTTTCTGGCTTTAGCATTCACCTGCACTGTAATCGCGTTCCCTCTCTATGTGGCTGCCGCGCAACCATCCGATTACCGGGCCCTCAGCCTGGATGACTGCCTGGTCCTGGCCCGGCAATATAATCCGGTCCTGGCCGCCAGCCAGGAGAAGATCCAGGAGTTGGTGGCGGATTACCAGGCGGCCCGCTCCACGTTTTTTCCCCGCCTGGTATTAACCTCCTTCTATACCAGGCAACCTCCCAACCGCTTTGCCCCGGGCGGTTCAACCCCGGTTGAGCTGTTCAAGCGAGAAGGCTTTACGGGCGTTTATGGCAAGCAGTTAGTCTTTGACGGGTTGAAAACCTATTACAATTCCCAGGCCGCCAAGACCGGCACCCAGGCGCAAAAGCAGGAAGTCCAACGGACTTCCGACGAACTGGCCTTTACGGTGGCCCAGGCCTTCTACCAGTTGATCGAGGCCAAAGAGAATCTGCACGTGGCCCAAGATGCCCTGCAACAGCGCCAGGAGTTCGGCAAGTTGACCGGAGCTTTTTACCAGGCCGGGAAGGTTACCAACCTGGATCACGTGCGCGCCCAATCCCAGGTATCCGAGGCCGAGCAGGCGGTCGTGGAAGCCCAAAACGCGGTGCGCCTGGCCAAAGAAATCCTGGCCCGCACCCTGGGGCTGAAAGAGCAGGTCCAGGTGGATATTAAAGGAAGGCTCGCGCATGAATATACTGCTGCGGGGAACTTAGACTCTTTGTGGCAAGAGGTGCTCAAGCGGAATCCGGAAATCAAAAAATTAGATTTGGATATTGCCCAGAGCCAGACTTTGATCAAAGCGGCCCGGGGTGGCTATTTCCCGGAAGTCAGTCTGCAGGCCGGGAGCGATGTGCGCCATCGGGACCTGGGCGGCACCAAGCCGGAATGGATCGGGGGCGTCTTTATGGAGTTTCCGTTCTTCGAGGGTGGCCTGACCAAGGCCCAGGTGGCCAAAGCCGCCTCCCAATACCGGCAATTACTGGAAAAAAAGCGGGACCGGCTTAACGGCATCAAGGTGGACCTGACCACGGCCTGGAAGGACCAGGAGAATGCCCGCCAGGGAGTCGTCACCATTAAGCAAACCGTGGCCACCAACCAGGAGGCCTATGATAGCTCCCAGGCCCTGTATCGCCACGGCAAGGCCATCGGGCTGGACGTGCTCCAGGCCCAGGTGGACCTGACCGGCTCTCGTTTCCAACTTATCAGGTATGCCGTGGCTTACGAAATCGGCAAGGCACGCGTTGAGCAAATCAAAGGCGCCGGTCCCTTTGAACCGGAACGGCAAAATCACGCGGGGGTAAAATAGTGAAGCTTCCTGGGGGAAAGAAAGCCGTCGGGATGGCCGTGGGAGCGATCATCTTGATTCTGATAGGTTACCGCCTGATCTGGCACGCTCCGGCGGTGCCGGTGATCGTGGTCAAGCAGGCGGAAATCCAGGGGAAAGTGCAAGGACCCGGCACAGTGCAATCCAGGGTGCCGGTGGTGGTCAGCCCCAAGATCACCGGTATCCTGGAAAAGCTCTATGTCGACCAGGGTGACCGGGTGCAAAAAGGACAGCTCCTGGCGGAGTTGGACTCCCTGGAACTGCGGGCCCGGCAGGCTGCGGCCCAGGCCGGCAAAAACCGCGTTCAGCGCGATCTGGGCAGGGCCCTGGCGGATATGGGCAAGGCCCAAGCCAACCTGGGGTTAGCGCGCAGCAACTACGAGCGTGACCTGGAGGTCTTCAAACCCGGCTACATCTCTAAGGCGGCCTTTGACACCACCAAGGCCCAGCTTAAAGTGGCGGAAAGTGAGGTAAACGCCTATCAGGCCGGCGTCACCGCCTTGCAAGCCGCGGTGAAGCAGGCCGAGTCTGAAACCCATGCCGCGGCAGCGCTCCACAATTACACCCGCATCACAGCACCCATGCACGGACTTATTACCGTTCGCAAAGCGGAAGTGGGCACTACTCTGGTCCCCGGCAGCCCCATCTTTCAAATGGTGGATCTGGACCAGATCTGGATGGCTGCCTGGATCGATCAGTCTTTTGTGGCTCAACTGCGGGAGGGCCAGCCCGCCCGGATCATTCTGCGCTCCGGGCGGGAATTTCAAGGGCAGGTGGAACGGCTCAACCAGGAAAGCGATACCGTGACCCGGGAGTTGGAAGTAGATGTGAAATTTGACCAATTGCCCAAACCCCTGGTTATCGGTGAGGAAGGCCAGGTCGAGATTGAGACCGGCCGCGAGACTGCCCTGGTCGTGCCTCAGTCGGCCATCATTACCAGAAACGGCGGCAACGGCGTCCTGGTGGTGGATAATGGCCTCCTGCACTTCCGCAAAGTTGCCCTGGGCCTCCAAGACGGCTCCAGGACCGCGGTAACGCAGGGCCTGAAAGCAGGCGATCTGGTGGTGGTCAAACCCGCAGGTCTCACGCCCGGCAAGAAAGTTCGCCCTGAAATAAAAAAACCGGCGGCTAAGGCGGACTGATGGATTTAGCAGTCTGCGACCTCAAGCTCCACAAAGGCCGGTTCATTGCCACCATCATCGGCGTGGGCCTGCTCTTTACCATCGTTTTGGCTATGAACGGCCTGTACCGGGGCAATATCTACGAGGGCTTGGCGGTCATCAAGGCCACCAATCCAGACCTTTGGGTGGTGGAACGCTACCGGGGCGGACCTTTCAACGAGCAATCCGCCCTGGCCGAGTATTTCCATTACAGCGTCAAGGCCGTTCCCGGGGTGGAGAAGGCAAGTCCCTTTATCTATTATACGGTGGAACGCCGGATCGGTGACCAAAGCCGGCATTTCAGCATTATCGGGTATGATGTCTTTACCGGGTCAGGCGGGCCTCAGGGAATTGTCGCCGGGAGGAGCATACGGCAGGCCCACTACGAGATGGTGACGGATAAAAAACTGGGAGTTAGCCTGGGAGACCGGGTAACCTTGGGCCTCCATACCTACACGGTGGTGGGCCTGACCAAGGGAGCCATCGATACCAACGGCGACCCGCTGGTTTTTCTCTCTTTGCCCGACGCCCAGGAAGTGGCGTTCCAGAAAGATAATGAAGAGGTGCGCACCCAGCGGGAACGGCTGGCCCGGACCTTGAACGGCCAGAAATCCCTATCCCCCGCGGCCGCGACCAACCTGGCCGCAGCCCTGGCGCCGGACACCCACATCATCAATGCCGTCCTGGTGCACCTTTCGCCGGGGGCGGATCGGGCCGCCGTGGCCAGTAATATCGAAAAATGGCTCTACTTTTCGGTTTATAGCACGGACGAAGAGATTCAGCTCATGCTGAAAGGGCGTCTGGCAGGCATGACCAAGCAGCTCCTGTTGTTCAGGACCCTGCTGATGATCGTCTCGGTGGTCATCATCGCCCTGGTGATCTACACCTTCACTATGGAGAAGATCCGCTCCATTGCGGTCATGAAGCTCATCGGCGCCCCTAACCTGGTGATCATCCGCCTGGTACTGGAACAATCCATGCTCCTAACCGTCAGCGCTTTTTTATTCGCCCTGGTCCTCATCAACCAGACCTATACCTATTTCCCCAAGACCATCCTGTTGGTCCCAAGCGATGAGGTCCTCACCTTTATCGTGGTCTTTTTCGGAGGGATCCTGGCCAGCATCCTGGGGTTGGTTCAGGCCTTGAAAACCCAGCCGGCTCTGGCTCTGGGGGGCCAGTGATGGAAATTTTACAGATAGAGGGTCTGAGCAAAATCTTCGGTTCCGGGCGCCTGGAAGTTCGGGCTTTGGAGGACATCAATCTCTCCGTATCGGCCGGTGACCTGGTGGCCCTCCTGGGACCGAGCGGTTCCGGCAAGACCACCATGCTGCTGTGCGCCAGCCTGATTCTTGACCCCACCGCCGGCAAAATTATCTTTGACGGGCAGACGATCTTTCAGAAAAACGGCTGGACCGGAGGGGTAGATATCCGCCGGATTCGCCGGGAAAAAATGGGCTTTATCTTTCAGGCCCACAATCTCATTCCCTTTTTGACGGCCCGGCAAAATGTCCTGTTTCCCTTGAGTCTGGTGGGGATCAAAGGCGAGGCGGCAGACCGCCGGGTCATGGAACTCCTGGAGTACATGGAGATCGCCGACCGGGCCGACTACCAGCCTGCCCTCCTCTCAGGCGGGGAACAGCAGCGGGTGGCCATTGCCCGAGCCCTGGCCAACAATCCCAGGCTTATCCTGGCCGATGAACCCACAGCCTCCCTGGATACGGTGCGCGGCAAGAAGGTTATGGAATTATTAAAGAAAATCGCCAAAGAAAATCAGTCGGCCGTAATCGTGGTCACCCATGATGTGCGAATGATCGAGGGATTCGATACTGTTTACCACCTCAAGGATGGCCATTTGAACCATCAGGCTGCCTTATAGCGTTTGCCAAAAGTTTTTTCCGTAATTAGGAGACACTTTAACACCCCAAATCCCCCCTAACCCCAGTAGTGTCCGGCAAGGTTTTTGCTATAGATAGATGAGAATATGATTTCTTAAAAGAGGCCATTACCTAACTTCCGGATTTTTAATGTATTTTCCCTCTCCCCCAATGGGGGAGAGGGTATTTTGGTGGCACAGGCTTTCCAGCCTGTGCGGGCGCAGGCTT